>JBEPUS010000017.1:0-23956 GCA_041691435.1 Chloroflexota bacterium | reverse complement strand
GGAGAGCCCACGGGTACAATCGCGCCAGCACGTCCCCCGACCCGAGCGTCGCTTGAAGGAGCCTCCGCCCCGATGACCGAGACCGCCCCCACCGACCGCGCCCACGTGGCCGCGAAGCGCTACATCTACGCCTGGGGCGGCGGACGGGCGGAGGGCAGCGCCGCGCTGCGCGACCTGCTCGGTGGCAAGGGCGCCGGGCTGGCCGAGATGACGAGCGCCGGCCTGCCGGTGCCGCCCGGCTTCACGATCACGACCGAGGCCTGCAACGACTACTTCGCGTCGGGCGAGCAGCTGCCCGACGGGCTCTGGCAGGACGTCCTCGAAGCCGTCCACGAAGTCGAGGGCCTGACCGGCAAGGGCTTTGGCCATCCGGCCAACCCGCTCCTCGTATCGGTCCGCTCGGGGGCCAAGTTCTCGATGCCCGGGATGATGGACACCGTCCTCAACCTCGGCCTGAACGAGCACACGCTCCACGGCCTGATCGCGCTGACCTCCAACGAGCGCTTCGGCTGGGATGCGTACCGGCGCTTCATCCAGATGTTCGGACGGATCGTGATGGGCGTTGACGCCGAGAAGTTCGACGAGGCACTCGATCACGCCAAGTCGATCCACGGCGCAAGCCAGGACACCGATCTCGACGCGGCCGCCCTGCAGCATGTCAGCGAGGCGTTCAAGGCGATCGTGAAGGCCGAGACCGGCCGCGATTTCCCGAGCGATCCCCTCGACCAGCTCGACCTGGCGACCAAGGCGGTCTTCGCTTCGTGGTTCGGGCGCCGGGCACATGACTACCGCGAGAACCAGAAGATCCGCCATGACCTGGGCACGGCTGTGAACGTGGTCACCATGGTCTTCGGCAACATGGGCGACGACTCGGGCACCGGCGTCGCCTTCACCCGCGACCCGAACACCGGCGAGAAGGTCCTGTACGGCGAGTACCTGACCAACGCCCAGGGCGAAGACGTGGTGGCCGGCATCCGGACGCCCCAGAAGATCAGCAACCTGGCCCGCGATCTGCCCCAGGCCTACGCCGAGTTCCAGGCAATCGCCGAGCGCCTCGAACGCCACTATCGCGACGTCCAGGACCTCGAGTTCACGATCGAGCGCGGTCACCTGTTCATGCTCCAGACGCGGAGCGCCAAGCGCACGGCGGCCGCGGCGGTGAAGATCGCGGTCGACATGGTCGGCGAAGGCGTGATCACGAAGGAAGAGGCAATCGGCCGGATCGAGCCGGCTCATGTGGACCAGCTCCTGCGTGACCAGTACGATCCGGCGGCCCGCCAGTCGGCCACCCGGATCGCCCGCGGCCTCAATGCCTCGCCCGGCGCGGCCGTCGGCCGGGCCGTCTTCTCGGCCGACGACGCCGTGGATTGGGTGGCCCGTGGCGAGAAGGTCGTCCTGGTCCGGATCGAGACATCGCCCGACGACTTCCACGGGATGGCCGTGGCCCAGGGGATCCTGACGGCCCGCGGCGGCGCGACCTCGCACGCGGCCGTCGTGGCCCGCCAGATCGGCAAGCCCTGTGTCGCAGGCTGTGCAGAGCTTGTCGTCGACTACGCGGCCGGTTCGGCCCGGAGCATCGAGTCCGGTGTCACGTTCCACGAGGGCGACTGGATCAGCGTCGACGGCTCGACGGGCGAGGTTTTCCTGGGTTCGATGCCCACGATCTCGGCCCGCTTCGAGGACCAGCCCAACCTGCGGACGATCCTGGACTGGGCGGATGGGATCCGCCGGATGGGCGTCTGGACCAACGCCGACAAGCCCGAGGAGGCCGCCCTCGCCCGGTCCTACGGCGCCCAGGGCATCGGCCTGTGCCGGACGGAGCACATGTTCCGCGAAGGGGAACGCCTCGAGATCGTGCGCGATGCGATCCTCGTGGCCAACGCTGCGACCCGGGCCAAGGCCCGCCGCGACGACGGTGAGGCACTGACCACCGAGGAGCTGACGATCGTCGCCCGGTTTGACGCGGCAATGGGCAAGCTCGAGGTCCTCCAGCAGGGCGATTTCGAGGGGATCTTCCGGGCGATGGACGGGCTGCCCGTGGTGGTCCGCCTCATCGATCCGCCACTCCATGAGTTCCTGCCCAACCACGACGACCTGCTCGTCGAGGTGACCGAGCTGCGCGAGCGGGGCACGCCGGAGTCAGATCCGGCCTACGCCCGGGCACGCGAAGTGCTGGCCGTCGTCAACTCGATGCGCGAACAGAACCCGATGCTCGGCTTGCGCGGCTGCCGCCTCGGGCTGATGATCCCGGACTTCGTGAAGATCCAGGCCCGGGCGATCCTCAATGCCCAGATTGCGGTCACCCGCGCCGGCGGGCATCCGATCGCCAAGATCATGATCCCGCTGGTCGGCCACGTGAACGAGCTCTCAGCGACGAAACGCCTCCTGGAGGCCGAGGCCCAGGCCGTGGCCGGCGCCGCTGGCGAGACGCTCGACTACAAGTTCGGCACGATGATCGAGGTGCCCCGGGGGGCGCTGACGGCCGACCTGATCGCCGCCGACGCCGCGTTCTTCAGCTTCGGCACGAACGACCTCACCCAGATGACGTTCGGCTACAGCCGGGATGACGCCGAGGGCGGCTTCCTGCTCAAGTACGTCGAGGACAAGATCCTGCCGGCCAACCCCTTCCAGACCCTCGACGATGCCGTCGTCGGGCTGATGAAGATCGCCGTGGACAAGGGCCGGGCGACTCGGCCGGACCTCGAGCTGGGCATCTGCGGCGAGCACGGTGGCGATCCCGAGTCCATCGCCAAGTGCGAGCAGATCGGCCTCGACTACGTGTCGTGCTCGCCGTTCCGGGTGCCGGTGGCCCGGCTGGCCGCCGCGCAGGCGGCCCTCGCCTCAGCCGCCGAGCGCGACCGCTGAGGAGAGCGCGCCGCTAGGGCCAGGCAACCGTCCCGTCGAGGACGAGGTCGTTGGTGGCGTTGCGACTGGTGAGGGTCAGCTCGTACGCGTTCGGCGGGAGCATGAAGTTGGCCGGTGCCGTGACACTCGTCGCGCTGTCGCCGCTGGCCGTGATCGGCGTGCCCGGCTGGGCGACGTTCAGGAAGCGCAGGTCGTAGGAGCTGAACGGCGACAGGACCACGTTCGGGTCGGGCCGGGTGACGCCCCAGCTGGCGTTCAGGGTGAGCTGACCCGAACCCGTGGCGACCATCGTCAGGTCCAGCCCGGTCTTGGCCATCGAGCCGGCGAACGGGATTCCACTGATCTCCAGGGACGGTGCGGCGGCCGGATAGCGCAGCTCGAAGTCGACCGTCGACGAATTGCCGTCGCTGGCGCCCACCAGGCTCACCGTCCAGGTCCCGGCCACGGTCGTCGTCTTCTTGACCTCCAGGCCCGTCGCGCCGGTACCACAGGTTGGCGTATGGCCCTGCTGGCCGATGCAGATCTTGAGCGGCCCGCTGGCGACCAGCGCCTTGGCATCGATCAACCCGCCGCCGTCGACCTTGAAGCCGAAGGTGGCCGATGGGTTGCCCTGGCCGGCCGGATCGAACAGGCCCAGGCCGCGGAACGTGGCATCGGCCACCGCGATTGCGATCGTCGGGCTTGGCGTCGGCGGCGGAGTGGCGCTCGGTACCGCCGATGGGCTCGCAGTTGGCGCCGGGGTGGGGCTGGGGGTAGCCAGGGCGATCGCCGAGGGACTGGCTACGGCGCTCGATTTGGTCACGTTGTCGATGACCGTCTTGGCGATGAAGGCCACGACGAGGAGGGGCACGATCGCGATCAGGACCTGGCCGAAGCCCGACGGCAGGACGGCCCGCTGGCTCAGCGAGCCATCGAGCAGGACCGGCGCGGCGCCGGCCGGGGCCACGACCACCTGGAAGGGGATGGTTACCGGGCTGCCCTGGAGCATCCGCTTGCGGGCCTTGACCTTGACCCGGACGATCGCGCTGCCACCCGGCGGGACCACCACCCGGGCCTGGTCCGGCTGGACGGTGAGACGCTCGTCGGGATCACCGCCCGACAGATCGACCGTGGCCGGCACGTTGCCCGCGTTGTCGATCTCGATCCGGTGGATTCCCGTCCGCGAGAGGCGTCCCCCGGCGGAGGTCCGCGGGGTCATCCGGGCGCTGACCTCGAGGAGCGGCGAGACCTGGATCCGGCCCTCGGCGACATACGAGAACGAGGCATCCTCGCGGGAGCGCACCCGGATCGCGAATGGATACGAGCCGGCGGACGGCGTGCTGGCACGCGGCGGCTGGAAGCTCACCCGGGCCTCGCCGCTCGCGTCGGGGAAGAGCGGCAGGCTGGCCGTCTCGACCGTCATCCACTGGGCGAAGTCGCCAACCGGCACGAGCGTGAACTCATCGACGATCCGCCCGGTGTTCCGGATCCGGATCGTGGCCGTGACAGTGGCCCCCGGGCTGACGCTGAGGAGCGCGTTGACGAGTTCGACACTGGCCGGCATCAGCGGCTCACCACCAGGCGGGGTTCTGGGCGAGGTGGCTGGCGTCCGGCGTGATGTCGACCGGGCTGCCCGAGCCGGCAGCCGGCATGACGTACAGGTCGGTGTCGGAGCCCTTGGTCACCTGGAAGACCAGCTGGCTGCCATCGGGCGACCAGGCCGGCCAGGCGGCGGCCATCGACGACGTCGTGATCGCCCGCACGTTCGAGCCGTCGGCATCCATCAGGTAGATGCGGTCCGTGCCGTCGCGCGTGCTGTCGAAGGCGATCGTCGTGCCGTCGGGCGACCAGGCCGGTGACTCGTCGTTGCCGTTCGCTGGCTTCGTCAGCTCAACCGGCGGCGCCGCCTTGTCCGCCGGATCGAGGCGCCACAGGGTGAGGCCGGTGCTCGTGGCGACGACATACACGATGGTCTTGCCATCGGGCGACCAGCTCGGCTCGGTCGCCCCGGAGCCGGCGCTCGTGAACTTGACCGGGCTGCCACCGGCCGCCGGCATGATCCAGATCTGGGGGATCGTCGTGCCGTACTTGGCGACAAAGGCGATCCGGTCGCCCGCCGGTGACCAGCTGGGCGCCTTGTTCGTGTTCGCCCCGTGGGTCAGTGCGTGGGCCGATGAACCATTGGCGTTCATCACCCACATCTCCCGCATGCTGCCGGGCAGGGTTCGGTTGAAGGCGATCTTCGTGGCGCTCTTCGACCAGGCCGGGCCGATGTTGACGCCGGTCGTGGTCAGCTGGGTCGACTTGCCGCCGGCCGGCGCGACGGCGAAGATCGCCGACGTGCCGGCGTAGGCGATCGCGTGGTTCGGGAATGCCGAGGCCGTGGGGCTCGCGACCAGGGACGGCGCGACGGACGCGCTCGGGGCCGGGCCGGAGCTGGCGCTGGGCAGGACGATCGCGACGCTGGCCGGGGGGCTCGCCGAGGGGGACGGTGACGGCGAACCGCCCCGCAGCGCGAAGACCGCGACGCCGGCCACGACCACGACCAGCGCCCCCGCGACGAGCGCGGCCACGGGAATCTTCCGGGCGCGCGCCGGCGGCGGTGGGGGCGCCAATGGCTGCGCCGGCCGCAGCTCCTCGCCGCAGTAGACGCAGTAGACGCGGCCAGGTTCATTGAGGGTTCCGCACTTGGCACACGAGATTCCGCCCGGGAGCGCCGTACTGGGCGCCGGCGTGACCGGGGCCGTCGGCGGCCGGGCCGCGGGCCGGGCGGGGCCGGGGGCGACCTCGGGCGGGACCGGCGCTGCGGTTCGCTGCGCGGCCGCTGCCGACGGAACCGGAGGCGGCGTGGGCGTCGCCTTGGGCATCGGCGCGGTGACGCTGGGCACCGGCCGATCGTCCTGGCTCGAATCTGGCGGCGGAGCAGCCGGCGTCTCGCCGGCGCCTGCGGCGGGGGCCCCGGCCGGCCCATCGCCGGGCTAGGCCGGGCTCACGTCGGCGGGCTTCGCTGCGTCCTGCGCCCGGGCGCCGCTCCACTCGAGGAACGCGTTGCACGAGGCGCAGAACGTCGCGTCGTCCGAATTTTCGTGGCCGCAGTTCGTACAGACGATCACGCCGAGTCCTCATCCAGCCTGTTGGGGCCGGGCCATTATCCACGATGCCCAAGGGTCGCTCGGTCCGATCGTGCAGCGCACGTGCGGCGGTCGCCCACGCGTCCTGGCCGCCGGCCCGGCGCGCCCGGCCGCTGGACGCGGTGGCCCACAAAGGCCGACAATCTGCCTGTCGAGGACGATCCGCGCCGGCTAGTCGAGGAGACAGGTCGATTCTCTTGGCCAGGACCACACCAGGTTCGCGCGCTCGCGCCGCCGCCCCTGGCCCGACCGGCCTGACGCCCGTGGCGCCGGCCAAGGTTCGCGTCCCGGTCGTCGCGGGATTGACCCGCCAGCGAGTCCACGATCGCCTGGGCAGCGTCTGGGTCCATGGCCTCGGGCTGGTCGTGGCCCCAGCCGGCTCGGGCAAGACGACGCTCCTCGCCAGCTTTGCCGCGGGCTCGCCCGATCCAGTCGCCTGGTACCGCGCTGAGAGTCGCGACGAGTCCGAAGGCGCCCTGCTCCAGCACCTCGAGGCCGCGTTCGCTGCGGTCCTGCCCGGGGTCAGCCGCGGCTGGACCTCGGTCGAGGCGGCCAGCCGTGCCCTCGAGCAGGTGGCAGCCGGCCGGATCCTGCTGGTGATCGATGACCTCCACGTGCTCGAATCATCGTCGGCGGAGCGCGCCCTGGAACGATTCATCGACTACCTGCCGCCATCCCTGGCCGTGCTGATCGGCTCGCGCACCCAGCCGGGCTTCAACCTCTCGCGGCGGCGCGTCTCGGGCGGGCTCCTGGAGATCGGACCGGACGACCTGCGCTTCCGGTCGTGGGAGGTCGAACGGCTCTTCCGTGACTTCTACGAGGTGGCGGTGGGACCCGAGGAAGTTGCCCGACTCGCGCGCCGGACCGAGGGCTGGGCCGCCGGCTTGCAGCTCTTCCACCTGGCGACGACCGGCAAGTCGGCTGATGAGCGCCGGCGGATCCTGGCCGGGCTGGGCTCCAGCTCGCGGATGGTCCGCGAGTACCTGACCCGTAACGTGCTGGCCGAGCTGGCCCCAGAGCTGCGTTCGTTCCTCGTCAATACCTGCGTCCTGGGAGTGCTCAGTGGACCGCTCTGCGACCGGCTCCTCGGCCGGACCGACGGTGCCCGGGTCCTCGCCGAGCTCGAGCGCCGGCGGGTCTTCACGATCGCCCTCGACGACGATGGCACCTACCGCTACCACGAGGTCCTGCGTAGCCACCTCGAGGGCGTGCTCCTCGAAGAGCAGGGTGACCTCGCGGTTCGTGCGGCCAACCGCCGCGCGGGCGAGCTGCTCGAGGCCGCCGACGCGTTGCCCGAGGCGCTGGTCGCCTACTGCAGGGCGGAGGCCTGGGAGGCGGCCGAACGGCTGGTCGCCCGCGAGGGCCGCCAGCTCGCGGACGGCTCGGCGCCGTGGCTCGACGCGCTGCCCGCGGCGACCCTCCGGCACGACCCGTGGCTCGTCCTGGCTGCGGCCCGCCGTCACCGGGCCGAAGGCCGCTGGGCGGAGGCGGTCGAGGCGTACCAGCGGGCCGAGCTCGGCTTCGGTGCCGCCGTTTCGGCCCAGGCGTGCCGCCGTGAGCGGCTGGCGATCGTCCCGTGGCTGGAGGCTGCTCCGGGTCCGTCGGGTGACTGGTCGGGTCGCCTGCGGACCGTCCTCGGGCGCGATCCCCTCGCTGCGGCTCGCGATCCGCTCGATGCCGGCCAGCGGACGCGACAGCATCTCCTCCACGGGCTGGCCCTCCTCGCGGGAGGCCGGCCGGCGGCCGCGCTGGAGCTCCTCGATCCAGACGCCGCGGGCCTCGATGGCGAGCCCGCCGTTGCCGCGGCCACGTTCCTCGGCCGGGGGGCGGCCCGGCTCATCGCCGGTGATCCGGCCGGGAGCGGCGACCTTGAGATGGGCATCGCGCGCGCCGAGCTGGCCGGCTGGGGCTGGCTGGCCCGCGTCGGGCGATCGCTGCTCGGTGCCGCCACGGCGAGTGCCCCAAGCGTCCCGGTTCCGGTCGACGACGGCGACGCCTGGACCGCCGGCCTGGGTGCCCTGTTGCGGGGCTGGTTGCGGCCCGACGAACCGGCCGCATTCGAGACGCTCGGCCACGCTGCCGAGCGCTTCGCCGGGCTGGGCTCGCCGGTGCTCGAGGCCTGGGCGAGCGCCCTTCGAGCCCTCGTGGCGGCCCGTGCCCAACGGCTTGATACGGCCGAGGCGATCGTCCTGGCCGAAGCGGCGATCCGGCGCGGCTCGGTGCCCGAGGCCCGGCTGCTCATCGAGGAGGCGCTCGCCCTGACGGATCACGAGCGACTCGACTACCACCTCGCTCGGGCCGTCGAGATCGGCCGGCGCACGGGCCTCGCCCGGCCGCCGAGCGCGGCCCCGCCGGCGGAGACCAGTCCGGCTTGGCCCGTTTCCGCGCTGCTGGATCAAACGGTCCGCTCGAAGCCCGGCCGGGGGCTCGCGGTACCTGCCCAGGTCGCGCCCGGGACCGTCTCCGTCGACCTCTTCGCCGGCTTCGGGCTGCGGATCGACGGGGTCGAGGTCGACCTCGCCGCGGTCAAGCCCCGGGCGCGGCTGGTCCTGCACCTGCTCGGGCTGAGCGGCGGATCACCGGTCCATCGCGAGGCGTTCCTCGCCGCCCTCTGGCCGGACACGGACCCGGAGACGGCCGGCCGGTTGCTCCACGTCGCCATCTCCAGCCTGCGGGCCGTGCTCGAGCCGGGCACGGGGCGGGGTGGCGCCGGCCTGATCCGGCGCGAGGGCGACGCCTACCGCCTGGGCCTGCCGGCGGGCTCCGAGATCGACCTCGTCGTCTTCGAGGCGCTGCTCGCTGGTGCGGCGGCCAGTCAGGCCAACGGCGACGTTGAGGCGGCCGCAGAAGCCCTGCGCCGGGCGCTCGAGCGCTACCGGGGCGACCTGTTGCCAGAAGACGGCCCGGCCGAATGGCTCGTGGAGGCGCGCGACCGGGCCCGCCTGGCCGCGGTTGGCGCCGCTCGGAGTTTGGCCCAGATGCGCCTGCGGGCCGGCGACTACCCGGGTGCCGTCCAGGCCGGCCTGCGCGGACTGGCCGTCGACCGCTACGACGACGCGCTCTGGCGGCTGCTCGTCGAGGCCCATGATCGGGCGGGCGACCGAAGTGCTGCCCATCGCGCCCGGCGCGGCTACGAGCAGATGCTCACGGACCTGGGCATCGATCCGCTCGCTGAGCCGATCCTCGTCCCCCCGCCCGGCGATTTCGGCCCCGGAGCCGTTGCCACCCGGATCTGACGGCTAGCCCGGGTCCGCCTCCGTTGTGGGATCCGGAGCGGCGGCCTCGGCCTTCGCCGCGCGGGTGGCCCGGGCCGAGCGGGCGGCCACCTCGATCGTGTGCAGCACATGGGCAGGCTTGCCGGTTGCCACGAGGGCCTCGAGCCGGGCCAGGCTGACGGCGTTCGGATCGTCCACCGTGACCCGCACCTTGAGCAGCGGGGCCGCGCTGCCCGGGACGGCCCCGCCAGGCGTGGCACTCCAGGCCGCCGCGCCGTTGTCCTCGATCGCCACGTCGCCGCCGGTGTAGATCGCGACCTGCGCGGCCAGGCCGGCGACGGTGCCCCGGGAGCGGTACAGCTGGGCGGCATCGGCAACCAGCTGGCGCCTTCGTTCCAGCGGCCAGGTCTCGTCGAGGGTGACGCCCACCCAGCCCGAGAGCCAGTCGAGGAAGTCGGCCGGCGCCATGGCCGGATCGAGATAGGCGGGCAACCCGTCGAGGCTCGCGAAGATCGGCGCCAGGACGTCGTCGAGCGCGCCCGTCAGGCTCTGGGCAAACGTATCCTCCTGGTAGAGGGCGGGCAGGGCCGCCCCGAGCGGGTGCGGGCTGACCAGGCCCTCGATCATCCCGCGCATCTCAGGCGCCCTCGACCAGGAGCTGGTGCTCGTAGGAGAAGACGAGGGCGTTCGGATCGAGGTCGAGCCGCGGGACCGCCTGGCCGCGCTGGCCGGTGATCGGATCGGCACCGAAGAGGCGCACGTCCTCGACGAGCTCGAGCCCGCGGACCGATTGCAGGACGGCGTAGACCTCGCCCACCTGGACGGGCCGGCCGAACGGCCAGCCGGCGCCCTCGGGCCCGCCGCTGATCGGGTGGAAATAGGCGTAGAGGGCCTCGAGGGCCGCCTCCTGGAGGCGGGTCGGGTTCGCCCGGGCGCGGGCGCGCAACCAGGCGACCACGGTGATCCCGCGATAGGCCGGCGGCTCGGTGAGCACCCGGACGCCGATCACCCGGCATTCATCCAGGCGCCGCGAGATCTTCTCGAGGGTGTCGTCGGACGGCACGAGCTGCTCGAACTGGATGCGCCCGGCCTGGCTGGCCGCGGCGGGCACCACCAGGACGCGCACCGACCCAGCGTCCACTCCGTCGCCGGCGGCCACCGCCCGGACCCGGGCAACCTCGGGCGCGGCCTCCAAGGCGATCTGCTCGTAGTCCTCGGTGGTCACCGCCCGGCCGCGAGTTCGAAGGACGATCGGACCGCGAATCTTGGCGTTCTCGATGTCCTCACCGTCGACTCCCTCCGAGGCCGGCCGGCGGTTCTCGACCCTGGCCACGTACGGAATCGACGACTTCAGGACGCTGATCGCCCGGGCGGCCACATTGCCCTGCCGACCGCCGCCGGTGTAGTAAGTCTGGATCGCGAGCCGGGCGCCCTTGGGCGGGACGGCTCCGTACTGGCGGAACGAGCCGTCCTCGATCCGCACACCGGGTCCCAGGAGGAGCTCGCCGGCCGCCGCATCGAGGACGAAATGGCGATCGGCCGGGCCACTTTCGGCGAACGTGGCCACCTGCTGCCAGTCGACCCAGCCCTCGTCATCGCTGACCTGGAGGACCGCTGGACCGCTGCCCGGCACGATCGGCCGGCGCTTCAGCTGGAGGCGCTGCCCGGGGACGCCACCCGACACCCCGATGAGCTCGTCGTGGACGACCTCGGCATTGAGGGCGGGGGTGGTCCCGCCGATGGTGAATGCCGCGAGCGCCTTGATGCTCGGTGAGGCGCTGTAGGCGGGCTGGTCCTCGTCGGGCTCGACGATCCGGGCCCGGATCCAGCCCGCCCGCTGCTTGTCGATCACCGAGGTCGCGTGGCTGGCAGGGACGTGCAGGACGATGTCGCCGTCCCGGTTCAGCCCGCCGGTCTGGTCGTGATCGACCTCGCAGGCGGTCCAGCCGGCGCCGTCCCAAGCCTCCCAGACGAGCGGCGGCCGGTCGGGGTCCACGCCCACGCCCTCGATCGTCGCCTTGATCCGAAGGGTGATCGCGCAGGATGGCACGGCGTCGGTCAGGCCCACCATCAGGGCGTCGCCCGGCTTGGGCGGGGTATCGAAGCACAGGAAGCCCCGGCCTTTGTCGAGTGGCGTCGAACTGTCCCGGAACTGCTTGCCGTCGACGATCGAGCCCGGCCGGGCGAGGGCGCACGGGACGATCGCCAGGTCGTCGATCGTCTCGAAGACGATGGCCTCGTCGGCCTGCGTGCGGACCGTGGCGACCTGGGTGCCAGCGGCGATCCGAACGCTCTCAGCCTGCGGCGCGGTGAGCCAGAAGGTCACCGCGGCCCGCGACGCGATCGGCGGGAAGAGCCGGACGCCGAGCAACTCGAGGAACTTCACGTAGTGCCGATCGGGGACCCGGTTGAGCCGGTAGAGGACCTGGTCGGACATCCAGGCGAACAGCTCGATCAGGGTCACGCCCGGGTCGGAGACGTTGTGGTCGGTCCATTCCGGGCAGCGCTGCTGGACGAGGCGCTTGGCGTCGTCGACCAGGTCCTGGAAGCGGCGGTCGTCGAGATTCGGGACGGGCAGGGCCATCGTTACAGCGCTCCGGACTGTGCTTGGCGGGGGGTCGACATCAGGTCTCCGGGGGGATCACGTAGAACGGGAAGACGAGGTTGCGCGGGTCGTTCGAGTTCGTGAGCGAGTAGCGGACGTCGATATACAGGAGGGCCGGATCGTCCTCGGCCGAGTCGACGTTCACCTCGGCCACCTCCACCCGCGGCTCCCAGCGGCGAAGGGCCGCGCGAACCTCGTAGGCGATCCGGCCGGCCGTGGTCGCGTCGGTCGGGGCAAAGATGTAGTCGTGGATCGCGCAGCCGAACTCGGGCCGCATCGGGCGTTCGCCGATCGCAGTGCCCAGGATCAGGCGGATGCTCTCCTCGATCTCCTGCTCATGGCTGACGAGGGCAATGCCGCCGGTCGCGTCCGTCCGCAGGGGGAACGCCCAGCCGGCGCCGATGAAGTCGTTGCTCATCCGGGTGCCTCGCTAGCCGATCAGGACCGTCGCGACCGACGGGACGAGCGTGCCCGGCGCGACGCAGCAGGTTGCCGTGGATTGGGCGGTGGCCGCCGGCTGGCCGCCGATCAGCACGGTCATGCTGCCCACGATGATCTGGCCCATCTCGGTGGCCGGCACCAGGAACGGGTCGGACGGATGCAGCCCAACGTGCGGGGGCGTGTTGTAGCCCGATGAGCCGACCACGGCCGCCGGCTTGCCACCGATCAGGACGTTCGTCGAGAGGCCCATCGAGAGGGGCGCCGAGAATGGCAGCGGGCCGGCAGGTATCGGCACGCCGAGGGGCCCGATCGCAAGGTGATTCGGGCAGGTCCCGGTGACCTGGTCGTTGGCCACGATCGCTGGCGCTCCCATCCGGCCTCCTAGTTCAGCTTGATCGTCTGGCCGGAGACTTCGACCAGCGCCGGGCTCGAGATCTTGACGCCGGCCTGGCCGCTGAGCTCGAGGGAGCCCTGCGCGCTGAGCTTGATGTCGCCCTGGGCCGAGATCGTGATCTTGCCCTTGGCGTCGATCTCCAGCCAGTTGTTGGTGTCGTCGAGCGAGATCCGCATCTGGTCCTTGCCCGTTCGCAGGACGATGCCGGAGTCGCTGGGCCCCTCGAAGAAGACGATCGTATGTCCTGCCCGCGACTTGATGCCCCGGCGCTTGACGACGCCCTTGTTGCCGTCGATCACGTCCTTGGCCATGTCCGGCGCGTCCTGGCCGTTGTACAGGCCACCGATCACGAACGGCCGGCTCAGCTCGCCGTGCTCGAAGCCGACCAGCACCTCA
Source organism: Chloroflexota bacterium (assembly GCA_041691435.1). Classification (GTDB taxonomy): domain Bacteria; phylum Chloroflexota; class Limnocylindria; order Limnocylindrales; family CSP1-4; genus Palsa-1033. Next base: position 10,930 of record JBEPUS010000017.1, on the reverse strand, counting down.
TCGCCCACCTCGGGCAGGAACAGAGCACCACTGTGCGGGCCTGCCCCGAGCTGCGAGATCGCCGCCCAGTCCGACTCGAAGTCATCGGCCAGCCAGGGATACTTGAGCTTCACCCGGCCAAGGTCCATGGGGTCCTTGTTATTGGTGACCTGTGCGATCACCAGGCCGGCGATCGATTGCCCGCCACTGGCGCCGGCGCTCGCCGCGTGACCGCCGGTCAGCCCGAGCAAGGATCGCTCAGCCCGGCCGTTGACCCGGAACTCGGTCCGGTAGCCCTCCTCGTCGAAGACGTGGCGCGTCTGGCTCAGGGTGTACTGGCCGGCGAACTGGGTCGCCACTGCCGAGACGCTGACCGCGGCCCCGGCCATCAGCTTCGGATTGCCCCGGGCCGTTCCGTCGGCCTCGGCGAATGCGCTGGCGATCTGTTCGGCCACGGCGGCCGCGGTGGCATCGGCGCCGGCCTGGGTCGACTGCGGCCGGTCCACCACGGTGTAGGTCTGCGAGCCGAAGGTCGCGGCCAGGTCGGCGGGCCCGGCCGGCAAGGCCGCGCTGGTCGTGCTCGGATCCGCCGAGCCCACGATCGACTTCTTGCCGGCCCGGTCCCAGCCCCGCACCTGGACCGCGCTGACCTGGCCGGCCGACGTCATCCGCGGCCGGAACTGGAGCAGGTCCTGCCCGAACACGAGCTGGAGTGGGTCATTCGAATCGTAGTCGCCGTCGCCCGGTGCGTCGGCGGCCCTGGGCGGCTTTCGGAAATGGAATTTGCCTTCGCTGACCGTGACCTCGAAGCCGATCTGGCGGGCGCGGCCGGTGAGGAACTCCCAATCGGACAGGTTGGCCTGGCAGACCCAGTCGTGGACCTCGCCGGAGTCGTCGATGGTGCCCACCTCGAGCGAGTTCCGGCCGGCGACGGCCCGGGCGATATCCGAGTCCTTCTGCTGCACGTAGGTCGCGGTGAACCGGCCGCGGTGGAGCCGGTGCGAGTGGTCGTAGCCGCGGACCATGACCCGGCTCTCACCCGACTCGTACTCGGCCCCGATCGACGTGACCTCCGCAGAGATCAGGGCCTGGGCCAGCTGGCTGCCCAGGGCCGTGCCGTTGATCTCGATCTTCGAGCCAACCTTGATCCGGGAGCGGGTCAGGACGTCGCGCTCGCGATCGTTGAAGACGATCAGGAACGTGTCCGGCAGGAGGACATGGTTGTCGACGGTCACCTGCTCAACCAGTGGCTCGATCGCCGGGTCGAGCTGGCTGCCATCGATCAGGAGCTCGGCCTTGAGGGCCTGGCCGCCGTCAGGCATTGCCGCCCTCCTCGAGCAGGCGGGTTGCCTCGTTGAGGCTGGGGATCAGGATCGAGCCGCCAATATCGAGGCGGAATGGATCGTCGATCCCGTTGAACAGGGCCAGGCTGCGCCACATCACCGGACTGCCGTATTCGCGGAAGGCCACGGACTGGAGGCTGTCGCCGTCGCGCAGGACGTGGCTGCGCCGGCTGTTCAGGCTGCCCGAGGTGGGGTTCTGCCTGGGCGGGTCGTCGGGGACCTCGTCGAGCTTGATCGTCGCCGTCGCCCGGATCGGCGTGCCGTCCATCCGGAACATCGTGTACTTGGCGCTGACGCTGCTGAGATAGCCCTTGAAGTCGGCCAGGATCTTGCTGCTGCCCCACTCGAAGGCCAGGATCGGCGGGTTGGGCAGGCCCTTGCTCAACGACGACGCCGTCGGCTTGAGCCATTCGAAGAGCGTCAGGACGTCGTCCGAGACGTCGCCGAGGAGATCCTCGTAAGCATCGAAGAAGATCTCCATGCTCACCGATTGCGGCTCGGCCCCGCCGAACTGGGGCTTGGTCGCCGACTTGGCCGAGGTCGTCGTCGGCCGCGTCCACTTGGCCGACTTCGAGGTCGACAGCTCAGTCGGGTTGTAGGCGAACTTGAGGCTCGTGGTCTTGGCGGTGCCGCTGACGACCCGCAGGCTGGCTTTCTGGAGGGCGAGGCCGAGGATGCTCACCTCAGCCTCCGGTCAGGCCATGATGGGCCAGCTCGAGCGTCTCGAAGGCGACCTGGTTGCCGCCGACATCGAGGGTGGGGCCCGTCCACTTGGTCGGGTAGACACCCACGAGGTTCCAGGCCACGACCGTGCTGCCGCTCGCGTCCATGACCCGGATCTGGGCCGTCTGGCGGACCAGCTTGGCTGATACGCTGGCGACCCAGCCGGCGATCTCGGCGGAGCGGGCGTCGATCGGCCGGGTGAGCTTGATGTTGGTGTACTTCGCCCGTCCGGCCAGCCGATGGGTGAAGCCGTTCTCCCCGCCCTCCTGGTACTCCTTCACGTCGTACTCGATGCTCAGGCCGTCGCACTTGGTCCAGTCACCGAGGGACAGGCCATCGATCGTGACCAGGAAGCGCAGGCCGAGGGCGGTCTCAGTCATCGAAGCGTCTCAATCATCGAAGATCGGTGATCATGCCGGCGCGCTCGCGGTCCACGAGGAGCTCCGAGGCCAGCCGGGAGCGAATGCGGCCGTACAGCCGCCGGGCGAGATCGTCGAGCTCGCGCTCCCGGTCGGCCGGCGCGGCGCCCGCCGCGGGTATGCCCGCGTCCGCTGCGACGGGCGCGGCCCCCGACATGGGAGCCCCGCCGCCCGGGACCTGCAGCTCGGGCAGCTCGCCGGCTCGCTGGATCGAGATCACCGCGGGGTGATCGCCCGTGGCGGCCGGTGCCGGTTCGGCCGCGGACCCCGCGGACGTCGGCAGGCGCTGGACGAGCGGGCCTGCCGCCGCGTGGTGAACCGTGACGCCGAGCCCCGCGAGCTGCGCCTCGAGGCCTGAACGCGATGTCGTGGACGGATCGCCGGGTCCATCGATCGAGCGCGCAACGACCGGGCCGGGTGGACCCCCCTGGGCCGGCGTCGCCGACTCGGCCGCCGCGATCCCAGCCTTCGCAGCCGTCCGCACGAGGGACCCGCCGGAAGTTGCCCGGATCGGTGCGCCACCGATGGGTGACGTCGAGGTGAAGCGCACGGTCGCGCCGCTTGGATCCACGCTCGCGGGCAGATGCGCTGGCAGCTCGTCCGGCCAACTCGCGGCGAGGCGGGACGCGGCGACCGGTGCTCCCGGCGCCGACGTCGGCGAACGGCGCCCGGATCCGCCTGCCCCGGCGGGGCCGCCGCGGAAGCCGGGAGCGTTCGGCCGGGGGCCATCGATGGGAGGGGCGCCGGCGATGACCCGCGAGGGCATGGCCGGCAGGACGGTCGGCAATCGCTGGATGCTCAGCGGCTGGACCACGGCGAGCTCGGGCGACGGCCCTGCTCGAACCGCCTGGCCGCTGACGCCGGACGCTTCGGCGCTGATCGGCTCGTCGTCGCCGAGCTCGACCTGCCCGCCGGCCGGCAGCCCGCCGAGGTGCGCGGCGACCCTGTCCACCAGCACTGGCCCGGGCGCGGTCCGATCGTGGCCAGGCTCTGCCAGGCGCTGCACGTGCATGCCGTCCGCCACGCGCAACGGGGCCCCCAAGCCCAGCCGCCGGGCTTCGCCGAGCGTGGGCCGGCGGGTGGGCAGCGCGGCTGCCGCAGCGGCCTGCTCGTTGGCCGGGCCAACTGTCGCCTGGATCAACGTGGATCGCCCGAGGGGCGGGACGTCCGGGGTTGACGTGGCCCGCTGCACGATCGGCATCTCCCCGGCCGGCAGACGTGCCCCCGACCCGGCCGGCCGCAGGTCCAGCCTGCCCGGCGGGGATGCGCCGACGCCGACGACCGCCGAGCTCGTGAGCAGGAGAGCTGATCCGGCCAGGCGCTGGACCACGACCGGCGCCAGGCTCGGCGCTGCCCCGCTCGAGCTGGCCGGGCGTTCGCCGATTTGGGCCTGCACGGGATCGGGAAAGGAGCTCCAGGCCACGGCCTCGGGCCTGCCGGCCACCTCGGCTACCTCCGCGCGCCGCTGGAGGGGGAGCTCGATCCGGCCCGAGTTGGTCGCGCCGGCAGGGGTCGCGACCCCGATCACGAGCCCGGGTCCGGCCAGGCTCGAGACCTCGTGGCCGAGGGGCGCCAGGGCCAGGTCCGGTGCCTGGCGCGTGGCGAGGGCGTCGGCAAACGGCGCTGCCGGGGCAACGACCGGCGGCTCGCCCACCGTCCGCTGGACGGCCGGCAGCGACCGCCACGCGTCGCGCGGACGGTCGACCATGGGCGAGCGTTCGTCGAGGGCCGGCCGCCGGGCCGGGCCGTCGGCGGTTGTCGATCTGCGGCCGAAGGGCCAGCGCACGCTTACTCCTCACTCCGGCGTGTATTGAGCTGGCCGATCTCCTCGACGAACCGCTGACGGAGCGGATGTTCCAGGTCGAGGATGGAATCCAGCGGCCAGTGGAAGTGATAGGCCACGTACGCGATCTCGCTGAACAGGCGGTCGGTCGCGTACGTCACGGTTCCCCCAGGCGGCCACCCCCGAGGTCGACCGCAAAGTGATGGGCACAGGCCGGGCAGGTCACCGCGACCTGGGTCGTCCCTTCCTGGTTGACGCGCCGGTAGAGGTCCTGGAGGAAGGCCAGGTCGGATGCGAACATCCCCTCGATCGTCCCGGCGTTGATCGACGCGAGCGTGCCCAGCCGGCTGATCACCCGCGACAGGAGGAGGACCGTCAGGTACGCCTCGTTCTCGCGGACGCGTGGGTCGCGCTGCGGCAGGATCTCGTCGCGAGCCGTGGCCAGGCGCATCACCCCGTCGCGGTGGACGGTGCCCGACTCGTCGACGTAGCCACGCGGCAGGACGAACGCGAACTCAGTTCGCAGCTCGCCCCGCCCCGGGATCTCGTCGACTGGCCGCACCGGGCTGTCGACCGGGCTCACGTCAGACTCGCTCGAGCTCTTCGCACACGATGCTGATCTCTTCCATCAGCACCTCGTTCGAGCCCGCCTTGAGGGTCCCCATGGTGACCTTGGAGACCCAGCCATTGGTGAAGTTGTAGCGGGTGATCTCGCCACCCTCGTAGTCGTTGAGGATGATCGAGCCGTTCTTGCGAGCGGTGGCCACCTTGCCCTGGTACATGGCGTAGTGCCAGTCCCAGAGCGCCTTCGACGAGTTCTTGGCCCGTTTCAGGGTGATCGTCGGCGGCTTGCGCGCGCCGGGCAGCTTCTTGATCATCGGCTTGCCGTCCTTCATGTTCTCCTTGAGCTCGATCACGTCGATCTCCGAGGTGATCCCGCTGAGCTCCGAGAACTGGGCGATCTCCACGCCGTCAATCTCGACCGCGAAGTGGTACGACGCAATCGCGTCGTTGGGCAGACTGGGCAGGCCAGCGACCATGGCAGGTTCTCCTTTGCGCTAGGTGATCGGCTGAGGACTATTCGGCGAGGGAGGTCCCACCCGAGAACTGGGCGATCCGGAAGATCACGAACTCAGCCGGCTTGACCGGGGCGATCCCGATCTCGACGACGAGCTGGCCGGCATCGATCACCTCAGACGGGTTCGTCTCGGAGTCGCACTTGACGTAGAAGGCCTCCTGGGGCGTCGCTCCGAAGAGCGCGCCATCGCGCCACGTCCGGACGAGGAAGGCGTTGATCGTCCGCCGGACGCGCTGCCAGAGAGCCATGTCGTTGGGCTCGAAGACCACCCACTGCGTGCCGCCGATGACCGACTCCTCGATGTAGTTGAAGAGGCGCCGGACGTTGACGTAGCGCCAGGCCGGATCGCTGGACAGGGTTCGCGCGCCCCACACCCGGATGCCCCGGCCCGGGAAGGCCCGGATGCAGTCGATGCCAACGGGATTGAGCTGATCCTGCTCGGATTTGGTCAGCTGGAGCTCGAGCGAGATGGCCCCCCGGATCACCTCGTTGGCGGGCGCCTTCCAGACGCCCCGCGTGTCGTCGTTGCGGGCCCAGATGCCGGCGATGTGGCCGCTCGGCGGAACGAACCGGGCCTGGCCGGCAACCGGGTCGAAGACCTTGATCCAGGGCCAGTACAAGGCGCCGTACTTCGAGTCGTAGCCGGCCTTGTCCATCCGCCATTCCTTGACCTGCTGGGCATTCAGGCCGGGAGGTGCGTCGAGAATCGCCAGCCGGTCGCCCATCAGCTCGCAGTGGGCGAGCATCGCCAGCTGGATCGCCTGGAGCCCTTCCAGGTCGATCACGCCCTGCTGGTAGAGCGCCATCACGTCGGGCGCGGCCAGCATCGTGACCTCGTCGATCGCCTCAAGACCGGCGAAGCCGGTCCGATCGGCGGCGTTGCCGCTGTAATCGTCGGGCGCGACCTGGACGGCCATCGCCGCACCGCCGCCCACCAGCGACGTCTTGCCGCTGACCGGGGCCAGGGCCGTCGACGACGTCTCCTCGATGCGCACCAGCTTGGAGGCGGCCTTGACCGCCGTCGCGACGTTCTGCTTGCCCTTCTTCAGGGTGACGTTGTCGTAGGTCTCGGTGTCCGCGCCGGCCCGGCTCACGACGAGCTTGAAGATGCCCTCGCCGGGCTGCGACGCCTCGCTGACCTCGACCGTGATGTCATTGCCGACCGGGCCGCTGTCGAGGGCGGTCAGTCGAAGGGCGGTGGCGCCCTTCTCGTCGGCGGCCGCCAGCTCCAGGTGGGCTGCCGGCTGGTTGCCGTCCGCGCCGATCCGGACGATGTAGGCGGCGCCGCCGCCGTTGAGGAAGTAGCCGTAGACGGCGTGGGCCAGGTACGAGCCTTCCATGAAGTCGCCGAAGTTCTGGACGAACTGGCTCCAGTTCGTGACCAGGGTCGGCGTGTTCGCCGGACCCTGGGCGGCCAGGCCGACGAAGGCCGCGACGGCCGTGCCCACGCCCTCGATTGGACGGGATCCGGCTTCAACCTCCTCGACATACACGCCGGGCGACAGGTAGCTAGGCATTCAGACGCCCTCCAAGGCTGCGCTGATCAGGCTGCGGTGGTCATACGACTGGTTGGAGCGTCGGGCGCCGCGGCCGGCCGGACAAGGGCCGGAGGTGCGGTAATCAGGGCAGCTCGTGCTGCCCGATCGGGCAGCGATTCGACTGTCCCGTCGGCCGCCCGGACGGGTCGATCTGCCCGGACGGCTGCCCGTCCGCCCGTCGCGCCGGCCGGTCCCCGGACGGGAACATGCTCCGGATGATCCAGGATGTCGACGAGACGCTCCTTGCCCTCGTCCGCCGCGAGGCACTCGACGGCGCGACCATTGAAGTCGCCTTTGACGCCCCGACGCGCGACTGGGTCGCGCGTCGCAACGGGCCGACCGTGGACCTGTATCTCTACGACATTCGCGAGGACATGGCCCGCCGGGAGGTCCAGTGGGAGCGGGTCACCGATGACGCCGGCCGGGTCACCGAGCGGCGTCCACCACCTCGGCGGTTCAAGCTCTCGTACATGGTCACGGCCTGGACCCAGCGGCCCGAGGATGAGCACCGGCTCCTGTCCAGCCTCTTGGGCTGCTTCCTGCGGCACGAGCGCCTGGCGCCGGACGAGTGCTCCGGCGCGCTGGCGAGCCAGCCCCTGTCGCTCCTGGTGTCCACCGCCCTGCCCCTGGGCAGTGACCGGTCGATCGCCGACCTGTGGTCGGCCCTTGGCGGCGAGCTCAAGCCATCGCTCGACCTGATCGTCAGCACGCCGTTCGTGGTCGACGTGGCCCAGCCGGCCGGTCCGCCGGTCCTCGAGGCGGCGCGCCTGGCGATCGTCACGCCGCTGGGCAACGAGGAGGCCGGTGGCAGCCGGCGGCCCGACCGCGCCGCGGCGAGCACCCGCCAGCCGGCTTCGCCCGACGAGACGCGCCGGGCCGGGGCAGAGAATCAACCGGGCCGGATCGTGCGCGTCCGGGGCATCGATCGATGAACCGGGCTCGAGCGTTGGGGCCCGGCGCCGCCGCGCGCTGAGGCCAGGAGCGCTCATGCCTGAATCCGCCGCGCCCGAAGCCCCCGTCTCCGGCCCCGGCGACTCCAGCGAGCCCGGCAACCGCTACCTCCACGATCGCCTCGCACTGATCGCCGCCCGGGTGGCGACGGCCGTTGCCCAGCGCCGGGCCGATGATCCAGATCCCACCGATCGGTTCCGCGGCCTGTACATCTCGGAGGCCCAGGTTGACGTCCTGCTCGAAGGACCGCCGGCTGCCCTCATTCCTCGGCCACCCGACGACGCGCCGGACCGGGCGGGCCGCGAGCTCGAGACCTGGGCCGACCACGTCGAGCGAGGCGGCACGCAGATCCGGCTCCGGCAGCTTGCCCGAGCCTTTGAACTGAGTCCTCTCGACGTCGAGCTCCTCCTGGTCGCGCTCGCGCCGGACCTCGAACCGCGCTTCGAGCGGCTGTATGGCTATCTCCACGACGATGTCTCGCGCCGCCGGGCGAGTGCCGGGCTGGCGCTCGAGCTCAGTGCCGGCGCCGAGCCACCCGCCGGCCGCGGCGTTGGCCGGCCCCTTGACCTGGGTATCGGGTTTGCCGCGGGCCGGGCACGCCTGGATCCCGGCTCGCCACTCGTCGCCCGCGGCCTGGTGATCGTGGAGGACCCCGACCGGCCGTTCCTGACCCGTTCGCTGCGCGTCCCCGATCGGGTCACCGGCCATCTGCTGGGCGTCGACGCGCCCGACCCGATCGTCGCCGCGCTGCTGACCGCTTCGGTCCCCGCCGGCGTCGGACCGGCCGAGGGCCTGGCCCGGGCGATCACCGCCGGCTCGAACCTGGTCTATGTCCGGGAGCGCGTCGGATCGGCCGGGCTGTCAATGGCGGCGGCCGCGCTGGCCGCCCTCGGTGCCCAACCGGTCCTCCTCGACCTGGCCAGGCTCGGCCCGGGTGACGACCCGGGGATCGTCGCGGCCGCCGCGATTCGCGAGGCATTGCTGCGCGGTGGGGGCCTCGTGGCCGGCCCGATCGACGGGCTCGCCGAGCGGGGGGCGCCGGCGATGCGCGTCTTCGCCGAGGGAGCCTGCCCCACGATCCTGCTCGGCGTGCGCGGCTGGGACCCGGGTTGGTCGCGCCAGGTGCCCCTGCTGATCGACGCGACCACGCCGACGGCGGCCGAGCGCGGCGCGATCTGGCGTTCGGCGCTGCCCGATGCGGCGGACCAGGCGGAGATCGGTCGCGAGATCGACCGGCTGCCGTTCCGCCTCGCACCCGAACAGGTGATCCGTGCAGCGCGCTCCGCGACGTTGCATGCCCTTGCCGAGGGCGGCGGTCTCGAGCCCCGCCACCTGTACGGTGGTGCCCGGGCGCAGAATGCGGCCGGGCTCGAGCGGCTCGCCCGGCGGATTGAGCCGGTGGTGGCCTGGCCAGACCTCGTCCTGCCTCGACCGGTCCTGGGCCAGCTCCGCGAGCTCGCCGGCCGCGCTCGTCACCGGGACCTGGTCCTGGACGAGTGGGGCATGGGCCGGCGGTCCTCGAAGGGCCGCGGGATCACCGCCCTGTTCGCCGGCGACTCAGGCACGGGCAAGACGATGTCTGCCGAAGTGATCGCCGGGGAGCTCGGCCTCGATCTCTACGTGATCGACCTGTCGACGGTCGTCGACAAGTACATCGGGGAGACCGAGAAGAATCTCGACCGCGTCTTCTCGGAAGCCGACCGGGTCAACGGGATCCTGCTCTTCGACGAGGCTGATTCGATCTTCGGCAAGCGCTCCGAGGTCAAGGATGCCCGCGACCGCTACGCGAACGTCGAGGTGGCCTACCTCCTCCAGCGCATGGAGCAGTTCGACGGGATGGCGATCCTGACCACCAACCTGCGGGCCAACGTCGATGAGGCCTTCGTCCGCCGGCTTGATTCGATCATCGACTTCCCGATGCCCGAGGTCGACGATCGGCTCCGGATCTGGCAGACGAACCTGCCCGCCAGCCTGCCCCTCGCCGCCGACATCGACCTCGCGTTCCTGGCCCGGGCATTCAAGCTGTCCGGCGGCAACATCCGCAACGTGGCGGTGGGTGCAGCCTACCGGGCGGCCGAAGCCGGCCGGCCGCTGTCGATGGCCGACCTGGTCCGGGAGACCGAGCGCGAGTACCGCAAGCTCGGCCGGCTGGTGGTGGAGAGCGAGTTCGGGCCGCACTATCGGGCACTCGTCGACGCCTTTGTCGGCGACGGCCCGCGGCCCGACGGCGACGCGAGCGACGTGCGAGCATTTGTTGGAGCACACGGGCCCGGCCCGGCCGTAGCGTAGAGGTCCACATGCACGACTACGACGTTGGAATGGTTGATCCGGTCAAGGCCAGGGCGGCCGTTGCGGCCGACGAGCGCGAGCGCGCCGGCGAGGTTGGCCGGGCGCTGGCCGCGGGGGAGGCCGGCCGCCTCGGAGCCGAGGCCGTCCTGCACCTCCAGCGCAGCGCCGGGAACGCCGGGGTTGTCCAGCTCCTGGGCGACGACCAGGATGAGGGCCAGTCGCCGGTCAGGGACGTCGTCGGGCGCGGCGGCGGCGAGCCGCTCGACGGCGGGCTCCGAACGGACATGGAGGGGCGCTTCGGCGCGGACTTCAGCGACGTCCGCGTTCACGCCGACGGCCAGGCCGCCGCATCGGCCAGCGCGGTCAATGCCCACGCCTACACCGTCGGCTCGGACATCGTGTTCGGCGGTGGTCGCTACGACCCGGCCAGCCCCACGGGCCAGCGCACGATCGCCCACGAGCTCACCCACGTCGTCCAGCAACGATCGGGTCCGGTCGACGGGACGCCGGCCGGCGGCGGCATCCAGCTGAGCAATCCGGCCGATCGCTTCGAACAGGCCGCCGAGCGCAGTGCGGAGCGGGTCATGAGCGCAGGGCCCGAGCCGGAAGGCGAGGAACCGGCCGTCCAGGCGCTGGCCGTCCAGCGCGAGGGCGACGACGAGGAGGAGGAGGTCCAGGCGCTGGCCGTCCAGCGCGAGGGCGAAGAGGAAGAAGAGGAAGCGCCGGCGGCCGGCTGAACCCGTCCCGGCCGGAGCCCTGCGCCCGGCTCAATTCCGGGCACCTCGGCGAGCGCCGCGCCATAACCGGTCCCTCGATCGCCTGGCTGT
>JBEPUS010000016.1:0-24459 GCA_041691435.1 Chloroflexota bacterium | reverse complement strand
TGGTAGAGGAGGTTGACACCGCCCATCAGCGCGCCCCATACGGCCATCTCCGACTCGTACGCCGCCTGGGCGTCGACCACGTTCGAGGCGGTCACGTTCGAGGAGCGCCAGGGCAGGCGATAGCGACGGGCCATCTGGCCACTCGCGAAGGCACCCTTGACATACTCGGGCGTCCCGAACGCCGGCGCCCCGGAGCGCATGTCGACATTCGAGGTGAACGCACCGTAGACCATCGGGCTGCCGGGTCGGACGATCTGGGCGAGGGCCACGAGGAAGAGCGCCTCGGCGTTCTGCTGGGCGATCGCCCCGGCCAGCGAAACGGGCGTCATTGCCCCGGCCAGGGTGAACGGCGTTGCGACGACCGGCTGGCCGTGACGGGCCATCTCGATGAGCCCGTCGGACATCGGGCCGTCGAGCCGGAGGGGCGAGTTGGTGTTGATGATCGTGATCAGGCTCGGACGGCGGATCAGCTCGTCGCGGTCGATGCCCCGGCTCAGGCAGGTCATCTCGATTGCATCGTCGACCACCCGTCGGCCGGCGCCCAGGCAGTGCCAGGTCTTGTCGAGCAGGCCGATCAGCGCCTCGTACATGTCGAGGTGGCGAGTGGCGACGGGCAGGTCCGTGGGCTCCAGGGGACCGCCGGCCTCCTGGTGGATGATGTTGAGGCTCGAGATCACCTTGACGTAGTCGATGAAGTCGGCGAAGTTGCCCGCTCGGCGGCCCCGGTCGAGATCCGTGACGAACGCGGGGCCACCCACCGAGCTGAACACGACGTGGTGGCCGCCCAGCGTCACGTCGTGCTCCGGATTGCGCGCATGGAGGCGGAACTCGGACGGCGCCTGCGCGACGAGGACCTCGACGAGGGCGTCGTCGAGGCGGACGGAGCGCCGGCCGCGGTCAACCTGGGCACCGGCCGCGGCGAACAGGTCCAGCGCCTGGTCTCCGAGCACCTCGAAGCCGATCTCGCGCAGGATCCGGAGCGACGCATGGTGGATCGATTCCACCTGGTCAGCGCTCAGGATCTCCACCGGCTGGAACGGGTTGATGACGGTCCGCCAGGGCAGCTGGGCGGTCCCGCCCGACGTTCGGCGGGGCCGCCGGCGGGGGCCGTCAGTCGTCACCTGCCTATCATCGCCGCGGCGTAGCCGTCACGTGGTGCCGAGCCACCGGTACGATCGGGTGATGGCCCCCCAAGTCCCCCCGGACAGAGACTTCATCCTCTTGTAGCGAGCATGCGGAGGGACCGTGGAACCGACCCAGGTGGGTGCCCAGGAGCTGGGCGGAACGATCCTTGAGGATCCCGCCGCCGTGGTCGGAACGAAGCGCAGCCGGATCCGCCGGCTGCTCGACGCCGGTCGCTGGCGCAGCCAGGGCCGAGTGGCTGCCCACCCCGCCGCGCGCGTCGGAGCGTCGGTCGCCGAATTCGACTTTCAGCGCTGGATGCTGGGAATCCGTTTCCTCGGCCTGCTCGGGGTCGCCGGCCTGGGCCCGCTCTACGGTCGAGCCGAGCCGATCGCCCTGATCTCGGCGTTCGTGCTGATCGGCTCGCTCATCCTGGTCCAGGTCTTCTGGATGCAGGGGGCCCGCAGCCCCGCTGCCTGGCAGCGCTTCGCCGTCGCGGCCTTCGCCGTGGATTCGGCCGTGGGGTATCTCGTGGGCCAGTCGCTGCTCACCACGCCCGACTGGATCGCCTTCTTCGTCTATCCGATCCTGGCCCTCGAGGGTGCCGTGTTCTTCGGGATGAGCGGCGCGCTCGCCTCGGCTGCAGCAAGCGCCTTCGTGTTCATCGGCCAGGTGGAGCTGCGGACGTCGCTGGGCTTTCCCACCAGCCCGCAGGTCCAGGTCACGGTCTTCGTGCTGCTGTTCGTGTATGCCCTGTTCGTGGGCAGCTTCGCCCGCGTCGGGCGGCGCGTTCGAGGCGATCTCGCCACGTTGATCGAGTTCACCGGCGTCCTCTCGCGACAGGAATCACCCACGCGCATCGTCCAGGCGCTCGACGCCCGGCTGCGCGAGCTGCTCGGCGCCCGGGTGCGCTCGGTGGCCCTGCGCCGGCCGGACGGCGGCTACGACATCCTGCGCTGGCGCAGCTCGGAGACCCGCTCGATCGAGCCGGGTGCCGTCTCCGGCGTCAGCCGGTTCACCGGGCGCGACATCGAGGCGGACTTCCGCAACCGCCGGGCGGTCACCTTCAAGATCATTCAGGGTCGCGACGACGGCCTGATCGTCGGGCTCGGCCTGCCGGCCTGGGTCCGCTCGATCACGATGATGCCGATCCACTCCGAGGGCGGCCTGTCCGGCTTCCTGCCGGTCCTCTGGGAGACGCCCCGGGTCCCGAACACCGATGAGCTCGAGCTGCTGCACGGCCTCGCCGATGCGACCGGCCTGGCCTTTGCCCAGGACCAGCTCCATCGGGCGCGTGAGCTGGCGGCCACCGACAACCTGACCGGGCTGATCAACCACCGCTCGTTCCAGGACCTGCTCCGCCGCCAGATCCGGGACGCAGAGGCCCGCCAGAAGCGGTTCGCGATCCTGTTCTGCGACCTGGACCACTTCCAGGAGCTCAATGATCGCCTGGGCCACGGCGTCGGCGACCTGGTCCTGCACCGAGTCGCCCAGGAGCTCAAGGGTGCCGCCCGAACGCGGGATGTCGTGGCCCGCTACGGTGGCGACGAAATGGCCCTGATCCTGCCAGACCTGGATCGGAACCAGGCCGCAGAAGTCGCTGAGCGCCTGCGGGCTGCCGTGCGCAGCGCCGAAGGCGGCATGGGCGTCGACCTGACGATCGGGATTGCCGCCTATCCCGACGATGCGACCGACCAGACCGAGCTGATGGCCCGGGTCCACGCGGCGACGTACGCCGGCAAGCGCCGGGGCCGCGGCACGATCGTCCAGGCAATCGAGGTCGCGGCCGAGCCGTAGGCTGCCCGCTCAGTGATCGGCGATCCGTTCGGCGAGTGACCTGCCCGTGGGCGGCCGGCCCGTCCGCGCCGACCGGGCGTCGAGGCGGAGCAACGACTCCTGGGTGAACCGGACGCCGATCCAGCGGAACGGCTCGGGCTCCCAGTTGGGTGAACGGTGGTTCACCAGGGGCAGTGCCGTGAGCTGGTCCTGCGCACCGAGGATCAGGCTCGCCAGGACCCGACCGGCCAGGTTGGCCGTCGACACGCCGTGGCCGGTGTAGCCCCGGCCCGAACCGATCCCGCTGCGCGGATCGAACGAGAACGTCGGGATCCAGTCTCGGGGCATGCCCAGCGGGCCGCCCCAGGCGTGGCCGAAGCCAATCCCACGCAGGCTCGGGAACCAGCTCTCGACGAACCGGCGCAGCAGGCCATGGGTCCGGGCATCGCGATCGAAGGCCGGCTCGATCCGCGAGCCGAAGCGATAGGGCGCGCCGCGGCCACCGAACAGGATTCGCCCATCGGCGGTTCGGGACAGGTAGTCCACCGAGAGCCGGTACGACGCGAGCACCTCGCGGGCCGCCCAGCCGATCGTCGCCCAATCGGCGGCTGAGACGGGCTCGGTGAGGACGATCAGCGAGTACAGCGGCAGGAGGCTGCGATGCCACGGCCGCAGCTGGGTCAGGTAGGCCTCACCGGCCAGGACCACGGCCCGGGCACGGACGCGGCCGTTCACCGTGCGCAGGGCCGGCCGGAGATGGGGCAGCGAACCGGGCTCGACGTCGGTGACCGCGGTCTGCTCGTAGATGGTTGCCCCTAGCCGCTCCACGGCCCGCGCGAGGCCGCGGACCAGCTTGCCCGGGTGCACGACCGCGTACTGGCTCCCGTAGATCGAGCCGAGGGCGCCGTCGATCCGGATCCGCGCCGCGGTCTCGTCGGCATCCAGGCGCTGGTAGCCCGCGGCCCGGCCGGACCGTTCCAGGCTCCGCCAATCCGCCTCCAACGCGGGCAGCTGCTCCGGACCGCGGGCCACGGTGAGCGAGCCGCCCTTGGCGAAGTCGGCGTCAATCCTCTCCCGCTCGATCGCCTGGCCGACAGCGTCGACGGCTCCGGCCACGGCCGCCTCGATTGCCGCCATGCCGTCATGGCCGAAGCGCCGGGCGAGTCGATCCGAGCCGGCGTTCAGGCCGGAGGCCACCCAGCCGCCGTTCCGGCCGGACGCTCCGAACCCGGCGATCTCGCGCTCGAGGATCGCGACGTTGAGCGACGGATCGCGGCGCAGGAGCTCGTAGGCCGTCCACAACCCGGTGTAGCCCGCGCCCAGGATCGCCACGTCCGCGTCGATCTCCCCGCGCAGCCCCGCCCGGGGGGTCAGGTCGTCGCCGGCCGATTCCAGCCAGTAGCTGGTGGCGGCATAGCCCAGGGGATCGATCAGCGGGCCGGACACCGTCGGGCCCTGTCTCAGGCGAGGTCCGCCGGCTCGCGGCCAGGACCCTGGAACGCGGCCGGACCCGTGACCATGAACGGATCGAACGATTCGATCCGCTCCACGACGGCATCGGCGCCCAGCCGGACGACGCCGGGCCGGTCGAGCGGTGAGGCCAGGATGGAGCTCCAGCCATCACTCGCGAGGCGCTCCAGTGTCGCGATCGCGGCGGCGACTGTCGCCCGGGCGTGATCGAGGGCGATACCGCGCAGGTCGAGCGGTCCATAGGTGTCCGAGACGTCTGCCGCCGCGTCGATGATCGCCCGCGTTTCGGCGACCGCCCGGGCCGGTCCGCTCGAGCCGGTCTGGCGGACGATCAGGCCGTTCCGGTCGGCGAGCGGCAGGGCCGCGCCGAGGACGGCCCGCCAGCGAACGGCGGAGGCCTCGGTCTCGGGCTCCTCGAAGACCAGCGGGTGGCCCGGCAGCGCCGCGCGGCGCAGGATCACCTGGCCGATGGCCAGGGCGGCGGCATTGCGTTCGTCGATCAGCCAGGGCGGGGTTGCCCCCACGAACACCCGGCCGGCCGGGATCCCATCGCGACGCGCGAGGGCCGCGCCGAGGAGCTGGAGGGCGAGCGCCCGGCCGGCGAGCGTGCCGGGGCCCGACGGCGCACCCCGGGCAAGATCCGGGGCAACGACAAGTGGGCCCGCGCCAAGCACCACGATCGAACCCGAGCGGGCGATCAGGCGGTGGGCAAAGGCATGGTCGGCGAGGGCTCGATCCGGGTCGACATTGCCGTCGACGACCTCGGCGATGGGATCACCGTCGACGATGTCGACCCGCTCGAACGCCGCGACCACGGCCTGCTCGGGCCCGGCCAGGGGCAGGGCCGCGGTGGCCAGGCGGGCATAGGCACGCCGTTCGGCGGCCGCCTCGTCGATCGCCAGCCTCATCTCGGCCAGGCCGCGCTGGCTGCCTGAGGGAGCGGGTACGGGTTCGCCCGGACCGCTCCCGCTGCGACCCCGCCAGGTCGGAACGTCGAAGCCCGCATCGTGCAGTCGGTCGGCGAGCTCGCGGATCGCCGGCACCCCGACGCGGATCACGTCCACTCCGGCGTCGACGAACAGGCCCGCTTCGCGGGCCCCGTCGGCCGATTCGGGTTCCTCGCTCGACGTGCCGATCCATGGCCGGGTTGCGTCGCCGATCACCGCCAGGAGCTCCAGGCGGGCCGTCCGGTTCGCGTCGATCCGCTCAAAGGCCGAGGCCGCCAGGGCCGCCGCGGTCACCTCGACTGCCGCGCGGCGCTCAGGGTCGTGGAGGATCTCGGACTCCAGGCTCAGGTCGACCGCGCCCGAGGCGACGTCGAGGGCCAGCGCCTGGGCACCCAGGTCGTATTCGACCATCGCGGCGACGAAGGGCAGGATGATCCCCGCCGCGAGGCGGTCCGCCTGGCCGGCGACGAAACGATCGACGGCGGCACCGGCCAATGGCCGTCCGGCACGGTCGACGCCGGTGACACCGAGCAGGCGCAGGTTGGCGCGCTCCTGGCCGACCGTCGTGCACAGGCTCGCCCGGGCACCCCACGCGGCGGCCAGCCTCTCGGCGAGCTCGACCATCCGGTCGACCCGGGCCAGCGGGTGGTTGCTCACCGGCGGCTCACTGGCTCACCAGCCGGCCGGCCCGGGCCAGCATCGCCAGGGTTCGCTCCACGGGCAGCCCGGCGAGGCGGTGACCGTCCCGTCCAACCACCGTGTCGGCGACGAACAGCGAATCCACGACGGCCTCCTCGGTTGCCTCGACCACCGCGGCCAGGAACGGGTCGATATAGCCGTCGTGGAGGTGGGTCGTCGAGACGAGGGGGCCCTCGCCGCGCCGTGAGCGAACCGCGGTGGAGATCGCCACGAAGATCTCGCCTGAGCCGTGGCCCCCGGTCGAGCCCGCCCGGGCAAGGCCCAGTCCGGCACGTCGAGCGAGCCGGCTGAGCTGGTTGGGCAGGAGCGGGGCATCGGTGGCCACCACGACAATGCAGCTGCCCTGTTCGTCGGCGCCCATCGACGTCCAGCCATCGGCGGCCAGCGCCGCTCCGACAGCCACGCCGTCAATGGTCAGCCGCTCCAGCCGTCCAAAGTTGGTCAGGGTCAGGACGCCGACCGTGAACGCCGGGGCGTCGCCTGGGCCACCCCACTCGGGCCGCGACCCGAAACGCGGCCGAACCACGGCCGGGACGACCCGCGAGGCATTGCCGATCCCACCCTTGAGCTCGAATCCATGCATCCCGACGCCCGCCCCGACCACGCCGCTGGCAACGGCACCGGCCTCGGCTCCGCGGGCACTCTCAAGAGCAGCCCGGACATCCGCACTGCCCACCTGGACGGTGCGCGACGCATTGAGATAGCCGTCGTCGCACTCGGCCACCACCGGCATCAGCGCGTCATCCAGCCCGGCCCCTGGGATCTGTTCGACAAGCAGCTCGACCGCGGCGTCATAGACCCGGCCGATCGCCATCGACGAGGTCAGGAAGATGGGGGTCTCGATCAAACCCCATTCGCCGATGGAGGTGATCCCGATCATCTCGCCGGCCCCGTTGAGGACAGCGGCGCCCGCGGCGACCCGGTTCGTGAAGAGCTCGCCGGGACTGAACGGGACAATCGCCGTCACGCCGGTCCGGGCCACCCCCCGGCCGGCCGGCGGGGCCGGCTCGTCGCGCCAGATCGAGGCGTGGCCGACCGAGATGCCGGTCACGTCGACGATCGAGTTGGTGGCGCCCGGCGCAAGGAGCCCGATTCGCACACCGAGATCGCGCGGACGCGGACGGGCCGGCGGGCCGCCGAAGGCGGGATGGGCAGGAGCCGGCGACGTCACCCGCCCAGTATGCCGCCGGGTGGACCGATCCGGGCCGGGCTGCCGATCCAGACATGGCCGTCGGCGAACTGCTCGGCCTTCCAGATCGGAGCTCGAGCCTTCAGCTCATCGATCGCATAGCGTGCCGCCTCGAATGCCGCGTCGCGGTGGGCGGCAACAGCGACCACGGCCACGCTGACCGCGCCCAGCGGCACGCGCCCAAGGCGATGAACGATGGCGATCCGCTCGACCCCGAACCGTTGCCCCACCTCGATGGCGATGGTGGCGAGGATCTGTTCGGCCATCGCCTCGTGGGCCTCGTAGTCGAGGGCCTCCACCGGCCGCCCGGCGTGGCGGGCCGCCTCGGCTTCCTGGCCAGGAGCCGGCGTGCCGGCGCTGGAACGGGTCCGGCCGATGAACCCGCAGACGGCCCCGTCGGAATCCGTGACCAGGCGGTCGGCCAGCTCCGCCAGGATCTCCAGGCCGAACGGCTCGACCCGGAGCTCGATGATCGCCCCGGCGCCGCCGCTCACCGGTGGGATGCAGGCCAGCTCGTCGCCGTCGGCCAGGATTTCGGCCGGGTCGGCGTACGTCCCGTTGCGGGCGAAGCGGACGGCCGGGCGACCCGCCGCGAGCCCGGGATGCTCGGCGACCAGGGCGGTCCAGGCCATCTCGATCGAGGCTCCGTCGGGCAGCTCGAGCTCCACCTGGCGTCGCCCGGCCAGCTCGCGCTGGACGGCGAAGAGGCGGACGCGGACCCGGCTCACCACGCAGCCCCGTGCATCGTTCAGCCGCGGACCGTGGCCACGAGCAGGCCATCGCCGACCGGCAGGATCGTTGCCACCAGGCCCGAATCGGCGAGGACCGCCGCATTGAACGCCCGCAGCGCGGCCGCGCCACTGCGCGTCGAGGCAGGATCCGCGACGGCGCCGCTCCACAGGACGTTGTCGGCAACGATCAGGGCGCCCGGCCGGAGGCGCGGGCGGAGCGCATCGAGGTAGCCCTGGTACTCGTCCTTCAGGGCATCGATGAACACGAGGTCGAAGGGCCCGTCCAGGCGACCGCCGATCGCAGGATCGGCCCGATCGGCAGCGAACGCCTCGAGTGCCGGCCGGTTGATCACCTGAATCTGCTCGTCGGGGATGCCCGCCTGGCGCCACCATGCGCGTGCCCGGTCCGTCCGGGACTGGTCGGGGTCGAGCGTGACGATCGTGCCTCCAGCCGGCTGGGACAGGGCCATCCACAGGGTCGAGTAGCCGAAGGCGGTGCCCACTTCGACGATTCGGCGGCGATCGGCGGCAAGGCTGGCCAGGACCCGGCCACCCGCCCGGTCGAGGATCGGGATGCCCTCGGGCTGCGCCGCGCTCTCGATGGCCAGGAGCGCAGCCTGCGGCGTCCGGCCGATCGACTCGATGTAGTCGCGCTCGACGCGCCCGGGAATGTAGCCCTCGCTTGTGCTCATTCAGCTCACCCTCATGCGATCAATCGTGCCCCGAAGTAGAGGCCGGCAGCCAGGATCGTGCCGGCCGCGATCGAGCCGACGTTGATGTACAGCAGGCCGGTGGCGGACTCCATGGAGCGCGAGCGGGCGGTCTGGATCGCCGCCCACGACACGACCAGGGGAAACACGAGGCCTACCAGCAGGCGCAGCCAGATGAACTGCGCCCAGGGTCCGGTCAGGGGCGAGAAGGGCCCGCCACCGCTGCCGGCGCCCAGGAGCATCGAAGCCGCGAAGAGCAGGACCTGGGCCGCGACGAGCCCGAACAGGAGGCGGCTCAGGAGGATCAGCGGCGCCTCGGGCAGCTTGGGGGTGACGAGGTACCAGTGACCCAGGATCATCGCCACGAAAACGCCCCCGGTGGATGCCGCCAGGAGGAGGTCCTGGCCAAGCGCGACCAGGGTCCCCGGCCCTCCCCCGCCCCAGGCCAGGGCGCCAAAGGCGATCGCGGCAATGCCCGCGAGCAGGCCGCCTGCCGCGACGAACGGAGCCACCGGCCGGGCCAGGACGAAGGCATAGGCCAGGGCAAGCACGGCAAAGACGATCAGGGCATCGTCACGGGGCGTGGTCCAGGCCGGGTCGATCATCACCGTCGAGCCCGGAGCAGCCGCCGCCTGGACCAGTGCGCTGTCACTCAGGTGGGCGAGCAGGCCGAAGCCGGCCGCACAGGCCGCGCTGAACCCGAGGAAGCCGCGGGTTGCGCCCGTTCGGGTGCGCATCAGGACGACGGCACCGAAGGCGCCCACGCCGAGCGCCGTCAGCAAGGTCCAGTTGATGAAGGCGAGGTTCTCGGCGATCCGCTGGGCGGGCATCTTCCGAGTGTACGATGGACCGACGGAGGTACCTGATGGGACTCGACAAGAACACCCAGATCACCTGGCACGGGCATGCCTGCGTGGAGGTGGGTACGCCGGGTGGCAAGACCATCCTGTTCGACCCGTGGTTCGGCAACCCGCTCAGTACCAGGCCGCCAACCGCCGTCGACCGCTGCGATCTCCTGCTCGTCACCCACGGCCACGGCGACCACCTGGGCGACGCGGTTTCGCTCGCCAGCCGCCTGCGCCCGGCCTGGCCGGCGATCCACGAGCTGAGCCTGTGGCTGGCCCGGCAGCTGCCCGGCGGCGCGGACCAGGTCACCGGGATGAACAAGGGCGGCACGGTGGAGCTGGCTGGCCTCAAGGTGACGATGACCCGGGCCGAGCATTCGGCCGGGGATTGGAATTCCGACGGCGGCGTGCCGTTGTACCTCGGCGAGCCGGCCGGGTTCGTCGTCGAGCTGGAGAACGGATTCCGGATCTATCACGCCGGTGACACCGATGTCTTTGGCGACATGGCCCTGATCCGGGACCTGCACCGGCCGGACCTCGCGATGCTGCCGATCGGCGGGCACTACACGATGGGTCCGGCCCAGGCAGCGGTCGCGGTGGGCCTGCTGGGTGTCCAGCATGTCCTGCCGATCCATTACGGAACCTTCCCGGCCCTGTCGGGGACGCCGGCCCAGCTCCGGGCGGCCCTCGCCGAGCGCGGCCTCGGCTCGGTCACGGTCTACGAACCCGCTCCCGGGGAGACGATCTCCTAGGGTCGCGCGGAGCCCGGCGCCAGGAGTCCGCGAATCAAGAAGCGAGGCCGGCCCTGGAGGGCCGGCCCCGCTTTGTTCGGTCTCGCGGACCGGGACCGCTAGCGGCCGCGGCGGCTTCGGCTGGCAGCGTTGTCCTTGCGTCGGCGCGACAGCGGCGCGAACCCGACGACGAGGGCGACGACTGCGAACAGGATCATCAGGAAGCCGAACCCGGACGAGGTCCCGGTCGGAGCGGCCGCGTCGGCCGTGGCCGTTGCCGGAGGCGTCGCGGTCGCGGCCTCGACACCACCACTGGGCGCGCTGGACGGCTTCGTGGACGGGGCGGTTGAAGGTGCCGTCGAAGGCGCGGTCGAGGGTGCTGACGACGGGGCCGTTGAAGGTGCCGACGACGGCGCTGTTGACGGCGCCGAGGACGGGGCGGTTGATGGCGGCTGTGACGGTGCGTCGGCACAGGCGCCGACGGACAGGTCGAACTCTCGCGTCCAGCCCTTCGAGCCGGTCGGGTCGTCACCGGCCGTGACATTCACCTTGGCGGTGTGTCCGACGGTCGGGTCGCCACCGCTGATCGACGTCGAGTACGAGCTGCCGAAGTCGGTCACGGGCAGGACGGAACTGCCGTCGATGGAGGCCGCGATCGTGTTGGTGGTCCCGGGGTTGTAGTTCTGGATCGAGATCACGAGGACCGGCCCGCTGTCGCCGCAGGTCAGGGAGGCAAACGGGTCGTGGGCCGAGGCGACTCCGGCCGTCAGCAGGAGCCCGGCGGCGGCGAAGATGAGGGCAGCCCCCGACCCAGCCACGCGGCGGAGTCGAGTTGTTTCCCGGAATGCTCTGCTGGAGCTGGCCATGGATTCTCCTGGGGGAACCGGCTGCAATGAAGAACGATGATGGGGGCCTCGCCGGCATGGGCCTCGTACCAGTACTTTAGTCACGATTGGGTCGCGGTCAACGGTGTAAACCGCAGCAGACTGCACAGGCGGTCCTGGTCGGTGCTGGTCGGCACCGGACCATCGGCGAGCGGCGTCCCAGTTCAAGACGATTTCGCGCACCTGTCCCAGGCGATCCAGCGCCGTTCGCCGCTGCCAGAGCGGGACCTTCGCACCATGGCCGCGCGGGTGTCGCGGGACCAATCTGAACACGGCGCCGATCGCGACGCCCAGAGCGGCGTGCCCGGCGACGACCGCTGGCAGGCGATGCCGCAATGAAGGAGCGCGCAGCTCATGGACTGGGACGGCGACCGCTGGGTCAGCGATCGAGCCGCTGGCTCGAGCGGCCCCAAGTCAACGTCCGGGCCGGGCCGCAGGCGTCTCGTGGGTCGCACCCTGGGTGGCCTGGTGCTGATCGCCCTGATCGTGCCGCTCGTGCTGGCCGGCGCCGGTCGCCTCGGCTCGGCAGGTCCCACCGCGAGTTCGCCTGGTCCGGTCGCCGTCGCCCCGCCCGGCTCGACTCCGCCAGCGTCATCCCCTGCGTCAGCCGTCGGGGGTCCACGGCCGACGGCCGCCGCGCCGTCATCAGCGCAGTCGACCCCGCCGGCTGCAACCCTGATCCCCACGAACCAGCCACCGGCGGGCGCCTCCTCGCCGTCACCGAGGCCCACCGCGACGGCCCGGCCCTCCAGGCCCCCGCCCAGGCTGCTCTTCGGGCTGGGCACCGAGATGAGCGGCGTGACCAGCTCGGCGCTCTTCCGGGCGGCACCGATCAAGCTGCTCTCGAGCTGGTTCAACGGGACGTCCGATCTCAGCTGGATGTCGGGCTGGGCGAAGAACCTGATCCCCCACGAGTACGCCGCCGGCGAGACCCTCCACCTGATCGTGTATGCCGGCTCGGCGGCCACGACGACGACCACGACCAAGTACGGCCCGGCGTGCGGCCGGGCCTATCCCCTCTCGACCCAGTTCCAGTCGGACATGCTCAGCCTGGCCAAGATCTGGGCGGGCAGCGCGAGCGGCCCGCGGCTGTACGTGACCCTGTTCACCGAGTTCCAGACGTACGCCTGCCACGCCAGCGCCTGGCTGCCCGACAGCGCCTACTGGCTGGCCCTCAAGGATGCCTACCGGCAGGCCCTGGCCACGTTCCATGCCCATGCCCCCAATGCCCGGGTGTCGCTCGGCTGGGGCGGCTGGCAGGACCGCTACGACGATCCGGCCAACGGCGGCGGACGCTCGATGTTCGCCCACTTCGCCGACGTCATGGCCGATTCGGACTTCGAGAGCTTCCAGGCGATGCAGAACGACACGAACCTGCCCGACGTCCTGGACATGACCCGCACCCTGGGCGCCTATGGCCCGGTGCTGCTCGCCCACTACAAGCCCGACAACGGCTCCGCGGCCACGTTCAATGCCGATACCCGGGCGATGCTCACCGACAGCTACCTGCGCCAGCTCGTGTCGGCCGGGCTGTTCGCCTGGAGCTTCATGGACGACAGCAACGTGTCGGCCAGCTCGAGCACCTTCAGCCGGATCGCGGCGGCGATCCAGCGCTACGGCCGCTAGGGCGTCGCGGGCAGGGCGAGGGCGCGATTCCAGTCGATGCTCGGATCGGAGCCCGGCCGGGCGACCAGACCGCCATCGAGCAGGGCCGTCGCGAACCAGCCCCATTGCCGGCCGGCTACATCGTTGGGATCGGGCGCCGGACCCACAAGTGGCGCCAGGATTGATCGCGTGAACGTGCCGGTGGCCAGCTCAACCTGGCCTCCGAACAGGAGTCCGGGCAGCGCCGCCGTTGTCCCGGCGATCCCGGCGGCTCCACCCGAGGGAGCTCCGTCGAGGAAGTAGGAATCGCGCAGGCCCTGCCCGGCGACCAGGGACCTGGTCCCGATCTCGAGGAGGCTGAGCGCCTGGCGGGCCCGGGGCTCCTGGTTCCACAGGTAGTCGAGGCCCAGGCGCCAGCCGAGCTCGGTGGTCGCGCTGTCGTAGAAGTCGGGGACGCCGGCCACGACATCGGGCAGGCGCGGGGTTGCGGTCTGCCGGTCGACCTTCACCCAGTGCGGGACCGCCCCGGCCCGGCTCCCCAGCGAGGGGGTCGACTGAACGCTCGCCAGCAGGGCATACGTACCATCGGTCAGGCGCTGCCAGGCGTGCGCAGGATCAAAGGTCGCGAAGGTCCGGTAGGCGTACGGCGCCAGAGCGGACATGTCCACCAGGACGCTCGGCTCGCTGGCTGGGG
The DNA here is from genome assembly GCA_041691435.1 of Chloroflexota bacterium. Classification (GTDB taxonomy): domain Bacteria; phylum Chloroflexota; class Limnocylindria; order Limnocylindrales; family CSP1-4; genus Palsa-1033. Next base: position 11,056 of record JBEPUS010000016.1, on the reverse strand, counting down.
CGACCGTCGGGTCGGCGCCAGTTGGCACCAGCTCAGCGCCGACGGTTGCGGTCTCGCGCTGCCAGATCGCATTGAGGACCTGCTGGGCGGCCCTGCCCAGGGGCGCATCCGCCCAGCGCTCGGAAGCCATCACCAGGGCCAGGGCAAGGTTGGTGTCGGCGCCCGGGCCCCGGACGCCCGAGGTCCCCGGGGACCCGAGCAGCCCGCTCGTCGAGAGAAGGTTGGTGCGGGTCCAGTCCCAGAGCGTCTCGAACGTGCTCCGGTCATTCATGTAAACCGCCTGGAGGAGGGCGTTGGCCTGGAGCGTCGGCGCTGCGCCGTGGCCGACCGAGGTGTCGAGGACCTGGCCGTCGTGCACGAACGCGCTGATCCAGTCCTGCCATTCCCGGGCCAGGAGCTGGTCCGACCCAACGGGCAGGCTTTGCGGGGCGCGGGTCCGCTCGATGGTCACGGGCCAGCCATCCCCCGCGAAGCTCATCACAGGATCCGCGTGGTCGATCGCCGCGCTGATCAGGGGCATCCCCGAACGGGCGTCGCTGAGCATCGCCGGCGTCGTCAGCAGGTAGCTCACGTTGTGCCAGTCGTTCCCGAACACGCCATCCCGGATCGACGGATCCTGCTGGACCTTCCAGTAGTAGTGGGCGAGGGCGAAGGTTGGATCGCCGGGCGGCGGGGCCTGCAGGTCGAGCCAGGCGTACATGTCGATGACCATGCCCGCCTGGCTGGGCAGGGTGTCCCGGATCCAGGTGACCGCCGCCCGGTCCGCGCTCGCCTGGTCGCTCGTCCAGGGCTGAAGGGGGTCCCTGGACGCCCACAGGGCGTCCGTGGACGAGGCGACGACGGTCACGCTGATGATCAGGCCCACGAGGACCGCCCCAGTCCGGGCGCGCAGGCCGCGCCGGGGCACGTGCAGCCGAATGTCGATGCGCCGGCCAATCGAGCCGATGCTGTCGAGCAGCCAGGCGAACGCCAGCGCCAGCAGGGGCAGCAGCGGGACGAGGTAGAAGGCGATCGTGACGCCGCCGCGGCCAAGGAAGAGCCACAGCGTGACGATGGCCAGGCCGAGGGCACCCGCGAACCGGTCGCGCCGGATCTGGAGGATCGCCAGCACGGCGCCAGCCGAGCCGCCGACGACCAGGATGGGATCCTCCTGGATCCAGGCCCGGGCATTGGTCCAGAACTGGCTGGTGGCCTGGAGCAGGCCGCCGTCCTGGCCACGGGCAGCCTGGCCGAGGAGCGTCGCCAGGAGGCTGACATGGGGGGCGGTGCCACCGAAGAGGTTGCCGGTCTCGAAGAGCTCACCCTTGAGCAGGGCCAGCAGGATCCAGGTGGATCCGAGGCCCACGACCAGGGCCAGCCAGCCGACCAGCGCCAGCAGGCGATGGGATCGATCGCTCCGGACGGCAACCAGCAGGCCCATCGCCGGCATGATCACGACCACGATCTCCTTGGACAGGATCGCGATGCCCAGGAGGATGGCGCTCATCCAGACCTTCGTCAGGCTGAGCCGGCCTGACACCAGGGGCAGGATCGCGGCGAGCATCCAGAACGTCGCGATATTGTCGAGCAGCACGACCCGATGCAGCGCGAGGCCGTAGCCCGACAGGCCGAACGTGAGCAGGGCGATGGTCGCGGCACCTTTGGTGCGGCCCGCCGCCCGGGCGATCCGATAGACGAGGAAGCTGGACCCGATGAGGTACAGCAGCATCGAGATCCGGCCCACCTCGATGCCGTCCTGGGTGCCCGGGACGGCGCCGCTGAACAGGGACACGATGGCCAGCTGGATCCAGCCGAGGGGTGGGTGGTCGTACCAGTAGGTGTACGGCGCGAGCTGGCCCAGGTGGAGGACGGACCAGGCCTGCGCGATGTACGTCCCCTCGTCCTGGGTGAAGTACGGGAAGTTGAACATGTTGATCGCGGTGGCGAAGGTGACGATGCCGACCAGGGCCACGACCCACGCCAGCTCGGGATTCCTGGCCAGGACCATGACCGGATTGCCGATCGCGACCCGCGTCTCGCGCGGCTGGACAACGCCGGCCATCAGGCGTCCGCCTCCAGCACCGGGCGATGGGCGCCCAGGTGGTCCGTCTTCTCCCAGTCCTCGCGTTCCTCGAACTCGCGGTAGACCGCCCGGGCGGAGCTGAACGCCAGGAGCCACTGGTAGGGCAGGAAGGTCACGACCAGCAGCAGGAAGGTCCGAACCGGCATCCGCTCGTTGTACTCGTGCACGAACATCAGGCCACCCACGAAGGTGACCAGCGCCTGCAGCCCGAGGGCATAGAGGGGCAGGTAGGTGATCATCGCGACCACGATCGGCACGTGCAGGTACGAAGCGCCGATGACGGCCAGCGGCCAGAGGGCGTAGAGCGGCAGCTGGGCGAACGGGTAGCTCAGGGTGATCAGCGCCAGCAGCCTCTGGCGGCGGGTGGGCAGCCGCAACCAGTCGCCCTTGCGGATGATCTGGAGGAAGCCCTGGTGCCAGCGCGTGCGCTGCCGGATGAGCGAGTCCGTGCTCGACGGCGTCTCCTCGCGGGTTACCCGGTCGGCGTCGTAGACCACCCGGATCGGCTCACCCAGGACGCTCAGCCGGATGCCCACGTCGGCATCCTCGGTGAGGCAGTCCTCGTCCCAGCCGCCGACCTTCTCGAGCAGCGTGCGCTTGATGAAGACCGTGTTGCCGCCCAGCGGGATCATCCCCTGATCGGCGTGGAAATGGAGCCGGCTCTTGAACCAGAAGTAGTACTCGAGGCAGTTCTGGAGGGCGAACCAGTGGCTCCGGAAGTTCATCAGCTGGACACCGGACTGGACGATGCCGACGCCTTCGCGATCCATCACCGTTGCGATGACGGCGAGGAGGTCGGGATGGACGTCATCCTCGGCGTCGAACACGGCCACCACCTCGTTCGAGGTCGCTGCAAGCCCGACATTGAGGCCATGGGGCTTGTTGATCGGGCCGCCGGCGAAGGTCACGACCCGGACCCGGTCGGAGCCGATCTCCTGGGCGGCCCGGCTGGCCTCGGCGATCGTCTCGTGGTCGTCGGCGTGGCAGACGACCACGACCTCGATCAGGTGCCGCTTTCGCTCGAAGAGGTCCGCATCCGATTCGACCGGCCGGCGGAGCGGGTAGTCGGCCGCCCAGATTCGGCGAACGGTCTCGTAGATCACGGCCTGCTCATTGCGCGCGGGCACGATGATCGAGAAGGAGAGCTCGGAATCGGCAAGCTCGCGCGGCCCGTTGCTGGCCGCCAGGCGATCCGGGTGCTCCCAGCTGTAGCAGGTCATGTAGAGGGCGAACAGGGACTGGGCCAGGACGACCAGCGAGACCACGAGCAGGAAGATCGAGAACGGATCCATCAACCGCCTCTCGGCCCTGCGAAGGCCCGCGGGGCCGGCCCGCCGGTCAGGTCGCGGGCGAAGGTCACGAGGAACTGCTGGGCGTCGTGGAAGGCCACATCACCGGCCACCGGGGTTCCCGGATCCATGCCGCCGAACGTCGCGTCGGCACTGTCCGGCAGGAAGACCACGATCCGCTCGAACGTCATCTGGCCGTTGATCGCAGCCGGCCGTTCCCACCAGACCGCCGACCAGTCGGCACGGTCGGCGGGATCGAAATAGGTCACCACCTGGGCGCTGACCCCGGCACCCATGTCGGCGCTGGTCTGGGCCTCGATACGGTCGGCATGGAAGCTGTAGCAGTCGACGATGCCATACGTCGCCAGGCTGGCGGCATCGCCCGTGTCGATCACGTCGACATAGATCGGCCGGCTCGAGCGAAGGGTCGACGGGCCCGTTTGCGAAAACAGCAGGCGGGTCCAGGTGGCGTCGGGGCCGAAGAACTGGTGGGCGCTGGGGATCTCCTCCACGAGGGCGCTCGACCAGCCCGGGATGGTCGCGTTGCGGACCTGGGCCCGGGCCGGGGCTGTGCCGTCGAGGTCGGAGCCCAGCGGCTCGTAGCGGGCATAGCCGATGTTGGCCACGGCCGCGACGAGCGACAGTGCGAGGCCCAGGCTCAACGTGGCCAGGGCGACCCGCCGGCGCGACCGGCTGTCCGGCGGGATGACATCGACCGGCTCGACCGGTGCGCTGGCCCGCGGGAGCGCCGCGAATTCGAGGCCGAAGCGAGGCACGAGGAGGAGCATCTCGATCACGCCCAGGTTGAACGCGATGAGGCCTGCGACTGGATGGAGCAGGTTGATGGCCACGTCCGGCCCGAGGGTGGTCCCGGCGAGGAACAGGATTTCGATCCGCACGACGTTCAGGAACCAGACGGCCAGCAGGCCGGCAGCCAGCCACAGGAGCCGCCGGAGGAAACCCCCGCGGACCACGTACATCAGGGCGAGTCCGATCAGGATGAAGCCGGCCAGGCCGTTGACCCCGGAGCAGGCCGATCCGATGCTGACGGCGGTGGAGGTCCCGGCGTGCTCGATGAAGAAAAGGGTGGGATCGCCGTTGGCCGGCTGGGCCAGCGGCAACACGTTTGCGATGCGGCCGATGGCGCCCGCGGTCAAGTTCGTGAACGTGTCGAGCCAACCGCCCAGGGCCACCACGTAGGGCAGCGGCCAGGCGAGGAAGAGGAACAGGACCGCGGCCTTCACGGTCCACAGGCGGCGCAGGCCATAGAACACGACCACGAGGCCCGCGACGAACACGGGCAGGCCGAGGAGATCGAGCCGGTCGATCCAGAAGACTGGGCCGAGCCGGGCCGGCAGGATCAGGCTGGCGCTGACCGCGATCAGGATCAGGACGATCCCGCTGAGCCTGCCAAGCACGAAATCGAGGGGCAGGTCGCGCGGGGTTCGCGGGTTGCGGGCGCTGCGGGCGACGGCGAACCAGCCCAGGAGGAGAGCGACGATCGGCACGAGCGCGAGATAGGCGAGCGGCGTCTGGTAGCTCAGGCCCTGGGCGAGCGCCACGAGCGAGTACTGGTAGGCCCCTGCCACGATCAGGACGAGGGCAACGCCCGACCAGCTCGCGCCGTACGGCAGTCGCCTCCATGAGAGCGGCGCCTGGCGGATGCGGACGCCCGATGTCGAGGGTTCGACGAAGGTCGCGACGAGCAGGCCAATGGCCAGCCCGATCAGGGCGTACGGAAGGAAGACTGGCATGCTGAAGGTCCCGCCCGGGTCAGGCCCGAGGCTCGCCGGCCGCTCGAATGCGTCGCTGGACCATGAGCAGTGAGATCAGGCCGGCGGACACGAGCAGGACCGGCACGACCGGCGCTTCGGGGATCTCGCCGGGCGGTCCCGGGGGGACCACGGCGGGCGAATCGGCGGCAGTGGTCTGGCCCGCTTCAGTCACGTAGATGCGAACGACCATCCGATCGAACGCCCGGAATGACGAGCTCCCATTCGTCGGGCTGACGCCGGCGATCGACAGCGTGTAGCCGAGCGAGCCGCTGGCCGGGAACGTCACCTGCAGCGGTGCCCCGGACACGGTCGCAGCGCCCGTCCCGCAGTCCAGGCCGCCCACGGCATTCTCGCTCGAGACCGCTCCGAGGGCCTGGTCGTCGATGCTGACCTTCAACTCGTAGGCGCCGCCGTAGGACGACAGGGAACCCTCGCCGGGCAGGTGGACGCAGACCAGCGCGCTGATCTGTGCCGTGCCCGAGCCGAAGATCCGGCCGGAGAAGCCCTGGGTGCCGGAGACCGCCGCCCCGCAGGCCGTGGTGCCGTTGGCCAGGGTGGCCGGTGATGCCGCCGTGAGGCACTCGCCGTTGGTCACATTCAGGGAGACGGAGGGCCCGGCGGCAAGCGCAGTGCCGGTCAGGACGCCGACCAGGAGACCTGCGCCGACAAGCGCCAGCGCAGCCCTGGTGGGAAAGGTCATTCGAAGATGTACCTCGGACTGTCTCGCCGGGGTTCGCCAACCAACCGCGTTCCAGGCGGCCTCGCTGGTGCTCGTCGCGGCGGTCAGCGGACCGATCTGACGATAGCGCCCGCCCGGCTGCTGGCCGGGTCGCGAAGCGGTGTGCCGCTCCCCTCGCTGGGGTGAGATTGCAGGTTTCCAACGACTCCGAGGTACTCTGGCGCCTCGGAAGCCTTCCGACGAGTGATGATTGATGCGAACGATGAAGGGATGAGCCCAGAGTATGGCCCGTCCGAAAGTACCAGTCTATGGGGCCCCTGTCAGAAACCGGCCGCTGACGTTGCCTTTCGTCACCGACAAGGTTGCGGATTGCCTTGACTGACCATCGGCTTGAGGGGAGTCCGTTGGTTGCTCGAGACCCGCGGTCGGCCCGGCGTGATCGGCGCCCGTACGTGCGCATCGGCGCGCTCCTGTTGGTTGCCATCCTCGGCGGCGTGATTCTCCTCGTGGCCGCCCGGTTGCCGGCCGGCTCGCCCGGTCCTGGGCTGGGCGGCGGCCTTCCGAGCCCAGGATCGGCAGGGTCAGCGAGTGCGCCGGCCGTGCCCAGCCCGAGCGTTCCGAGCACGGACCAGCCCCCGCCCAGGCTGCTCTTCGGGCTGGGCACCGAGATGAGCGGCGTGACCAGCTCGGCGCTCTTCCGGGCGGCACCGATCAAGCTGCTCTCGAGCTGGTTCAACGGGACGTCCGATCTCAGCTGGATGTCGGGCTGGGCGAAGAACCTGATCCCCCACGAGTACGCCGCCGGCGAGACCCTCCACCTGATCGTGTATGCCGGCTCGGCGGCCACGACGACGACCACGACCAAGTACGGCCCGGCGTGCGGCCGGGCCTATCCCCTCTCGACCCAGTTCCAGTCGGACATGCTCAGCCTGGCCAAGATCTGGGCGGGCAGCGCGAGCGGCCCGCGGCTGTACGTGACCCTGTTCACCGAGTTCCAGACGTACGCCTGCCACGCCAGCGCCTGGCTGCCCGACAGCGCCTACTGGCTGGCCCTCAAGGATGCCTACCGGCAGGCCCTGGCCACGTTCCATGCCCATGCCCCCAATGCCCGGGTGTCGCTCGGCTGGGGCGGCTGGCAGGACCGCTACGACGATCCGGCCAACGGCGGCGGACGCTCGATGTTCGCCCACTTCGCCGACGTCATGGCCGATTCGGACTTCGAGAGCTTCCAGGCGATGCAGAACGACACGAACCTGCCCGACGTCCTGGACATGACCCGCACCCTGGGCGCCTATGGCCCGGTGCTGCTCGCCCACTACAAGCCCGACAACGGCTCCGCGGCCACGTTCAATGCCGATACCCGGGCGATGCTCACCGACAGCTACCTGCGCCAGCTCGTGTCGGCCGGGCTGTTCGCCTGGAGCTTCATGGACGACAGCAACGTGTCGGCCAGCTCGAGCACCTTCAGCCGGATCGCGGCGGCGATCCAGCGCTACGGCCGCTAGGGCGTCGCGGGCAGGGCGAGGGCGCGATTCTGCTAGCATCGGCGATCCCATGACCCACCTGAGACCGCCCCGGCACCGGCGTTCGGCGATCTCGCGGTCGCTTGGACTGCTCGTGGTTCTCGGCATCGTCTGCGTGGCCTGCGGCAACCCCACGCCCACGATCGGCCCGAGCGCCAGCGGCTCGACGGGGCCCGGTCCGAGCCATCCGGCGAGGGGTTCGCAACCGGCGACACCGCCCGGCGGCAGCTCCTCGCCCGGTTCCCCGGCTGCGGTGGACTGGCCCACGTACCTCGCCGACCTGGGGCGCAGCGCGGGCAGCACGGAAACAATCCTCTCGACCGCCAATGTCAGCCGGCTGACGGCATTGTTCACCGTCAAGCTCGGCGATGAGATCGCCTCCTCGGCCTCGATCGTCGCCGGCATTGCCTATGTCGGGGCCTGGGACGGCTACGAGTACGCGATCGATTCGACGACCGGCACGATCCGCTGGAAGACGTTCCTGGGCAAGACCACCGATAAGGTCTGCATCCCATCGGTGCTTGGCGTCAGCTCGGCTGCGGCGGTGGTCGACGGCACGGTCTACGTCGGTGGTGGCGACGACTACTGGTATGCCCTCGATGCCGCCACCGGCAGCGTCCGCTGGCGCGTCTTCACCGGGGACACCAACAAGAGCTACTACAACTGGTCGTCGCCGCTGATCTCGGGCGGCTCTGCCTATATCGGGATCGCCTCGAACTGCACCGTGCCCAACGTGCGCGGCCAGCTGCTGCGCGTCGACCTGGCCAGCCACAAGGTCGTGGCCACGTTCAATGTCGTCCCCAAGGCGACCAGGGGCGGCGGGATCTGGCAGTCGCCGGCGATCGATCCGGCAACGAGCACGGTCTACCTGACGAATGGCAACCTGACGCTCCCGGCGAAGAAGCAGCCGCTGGCGATGTCGATCGTGGCCCTCAACGCGACAACCCTGGCGGTCAAGAGCCATTGGCAGGTGGATCCCAAGGAGGCGATCCCCGACGGCGACTGGGCCACCGCCCCGATGCTCTACACGGACTCGGCAGGCCGGCCGATGGTTGCGGCAGCCAACAAGAACGGCATTGTCTATGGCTTCCTGCGATCGAACCTGGCGGCCGGACCGGTCTGGCGGCAGCGGATTGCGATCGGCGGCGATTGCTCGATCTGCGATGAGGCCACGAATTCGTCGCTGGCCTTCGGCGACGGCCGGATCTACTCGGCGGGCGGCAAGACGACGATCGCCGGGGTGACCCGGATCGGCTCGATCCGGGCGCTCAATCCGGACACGGGCGCCGTGATCTGGGAGGTGGGCACCGATCACGCCGTGGTCCCATCGTCCGCCTACGACAACGGCTTCGTGATGTCGGGCGTCGGCCCGCAGCTCATGGTCCTCGACGCGGCGACCGGGTCGATCCTCTTCTCGCAGAACACCGGCCCGGAGACCTATGCCTCGCCCAGCCTGTCGGGCGGCAAGATCTTCATCGGCTCGCTCAACGGCAGCTTCTGGATCTTCGGGCTGCCGCCCAACCCCTGACTCAGGCGGGTGAGGCCAGCACCACCAGGGCGTCCACGGCGACCGCACCGCGCTCCCCGGCGATCACCGGGTTGAGGTCAACCTCGATCAGGTCCGGACGCTGCCAGCCAAGTCCGGCGAGCGCGACCAGCAGGTCGATGACTGCGGCCCGGTCGACCGCTGGCCGGCCGCGCGCCCCAGCGAGGATCGCCGCCCCGCGCAGGCGATCGAGCATGGCTCCGGCGGTCGCCGGCCGAAGCGGGGCCAGCTCGATCGCGACGTCGTCGAGCGCCTCGGCCAGAACGCCGCCGATGCCGACCAGGACCAACGGACCGAACTGCGGATCGCGCCGGAGCCCCACGATGAGCTCAACCCCGGCCGCCGCCTGGGGCGCCACGAGCAGGCCGCGCAGGCCGATGCTCTGAGTCAGGCCCACGGCCAGCAGCTCACGGGCGGCCGCTCGAACGGCATCCGGTCCGCTGAGGCCGAGCCGGACGCCACCAACCTCGGTCTTGTGGGCGAGGTTCGTGCCGTCGAGCTTCAGCACCACGGGATAGCCCATCGCCTCCGCCGCGGCGACCGCCCCCTCCACGTCCGGGACCGGCCGGGCCGGCGAGACGTGCAGGCCGGCGGCCGCGAGGAGCTCGAGGCTCTCGCGCTCCGGCAGGGTGTGCGTCCGGATCGTCGCGGCTGCCCCGCTCTGACTCGGTCCGGGCGGCTCCCGATCGTGGCCGGTGAACGCCGGGTCGTAGCCGAGCGGGGTTCGGTCGGCCGCCAGGGCGGGCCATGACTCCCGGCGCGGCCCGTCGGCGTGGCGCTCGGCTTGGCGGGCTTCCCAGCGGGCACGACCGGCGATCGCCGCGAGGGCCTCGCTGGTCCCGCGCAGGCAGGGGATTCCGCCGGCGGCGTCGAGCATCGCCAGGATCTCGGGGGTGGGCTCCCCCGAGGTGAGCGAGAGGTACACCGGCAGCACCGCCGGCCGGCCGGCCGTCGCGGCGATGAGGGCAGCGGTGACACCTTCGGCGACGGCCACCTCGCTGGGCAGCGAGCGGTACGGAAAGTCATGGACGATCGCAAGCACGTCGTAGCCGCCCGAGTCGGCGAACGCCTCGAGAACCGCCGGATAGGCGACGGCCTCGTCGGTTGCACCCCACGGATCGATGGGATTGCCGACATAGCCAAGGGTGGGCAGGTCGCGCAGGATCGCCGCCCGGGCCGGCGCAGGGACCGGCGGCAAGTCCGCGCCGACCCGCTGGGCGACGTCCGCGATCAGCGACGCCTCGCCCGTCGACACGGTCACCAGCCCAGTCCGCCCGCGACCCACGGCCCGGCCCAACCGGCGGCAGCCGGCGTGGAGCTCGGCCGCCTCGAACAGGGCGTCGAGGTCATCGCAGCGGACGACCCCGGCTGCCGCAAGGGCTGCATCGGTGGCCCGCGTCTCGCCGGCGAGCGAGCCCGAGTGGGCGACCGCGGCCGCCTGGGCCTGCTGGCTGCGGCCCACCTTCAGGGCAATGATCGGCTTGCCCAGCTCGAGCGCCCGGTCGGCCAGGGCGAGAAAGCGCTCGGGACGCTTGAAGCCCTCCACGAACAGGACGATCGCGTCGGTTTCGGGGTCGTCGAGACAGTAGGCGACGTAGTCGCACACGTCGAGGACCGCCTCGCTGCCGGCACCCACGATCCGGCTGAATCCGATCCGGGTGCCGAAATGGATGAAGGCATCGGTCACCGAGCCGCTCTGGGCGATGCCCGCAACCCGGCCGCGCGGCGCCCACGGGTTGACGTCGCCGATGTAGACCGCGCTGTTCGAGGTCCGGTCAATCATGCCCATGCAGTTGGGGCCGAGGATTGCCAGTCCGTGACGGAGGGCGATCACCCGGACATCGCGCTGCATCTGGGCGGCCGCCGCTCCGCCCTCCACCACTCCGCCGCCGGGGATCAGGACGCTCCGGGCGCCGACCCGGGCGGCCTCCTCGGTGATGGCCGCCGCGCGCAGCGGGTTGACCGCAACGAGGACGCTGTCGGGTACCTCGGGCAGCGAGGCGAGATCGGGGAAGCAGGGCGAACCCCAGGCCTCCTCGTACTTCGGGTTCACGAAGTAGCAGCGCGTTGCGCTGCCCATCGTCACGAGGTTGTCGCGCACGGTCTGGGCAATGTCCGAGCGCGGCGAGGCCCCGACCACCGCCACCGCCCGTGGCGCGAACAAGGCCCCCACGTCGAACGC
>JBEPUS010000015.1:0-24672 GCA_041691435.1 Chloroflexota bacterium | reverse complement strand
AAGGAGGACTGGTCGAAGGCCCGCGCCGCCGCCGCTGCCAAGTCGTAGGGGCGCCGGGCCTCGGGCCGCTGAGCGCTGGCCGGCCTCGAGCCGCAGGGCGGTTACCGGGTTCTTGTCGCGGGGCGGTTGCTGGGCACGGGATTCCCTGAGCCAGCGTTGTATCGAGCGTGACAAAAGGTCGAATCCCAGCCTCAACCCGACCCGCACGGCGTGCATCGGGGCACGATTCGTCCCGTCCCACGCCCAGCTCGGGATGAACGCAATGCCATGGAGCTCGATCGGCCTGCGATCGATCTCCGAATCGGCGTGTTTGTCATGCTGGATGCAACGTGTGTCCGAGCTGAGGTCCCGTTGGTCCCGCCCAGGCGCGGGTCTGTTCGGGGTGCGGCAAGTCGGGGCGGGGACTGGGGCCGCCGTGCTCGTCGCCGACCGCTTCCCCGGGTCGGCCCGGGTTCTTCCCAAATGCCGATCCCCGCGGTTGTATGCGAACGCCGCGCGCTTGGAACCCGCCTCCGGGGCAAATCGGTAGCCGCCTCCGGCTAATTCCTGGGTTGAATCTCGTCCCGGGCCCGCCAAACGGCCCGCTCGCGGTCGAGATCCTGGCTTAGTAGCGCGTGGGCTGGTATTTGCGTACGTCGGCTGGAAACCGGGCCACCGGACGACGCTTCGCCACGGAACCGGATGTCGCGCTCAATCTGGCCGTTGACGGCGCCTGATCCGACGGCTATTCTCAACGCGTTCCCACCTCGGCTGCCGCCGGAATAGCGATTCCGCGCGAGCGCCCCGGAACCATTCCTGTGTGACCCTCATCACTGGTGACCCTTACCTGATGCCTGCAATCGGCCCCGACCCGCGCGATCCGCGCTCTCGCAACCGGCGCACTCGCCGCCGTCCCAACGCCCCCCGTCCGCCCGTGACGGACTTCGACGAGCTCCAGGAGGCCGAGGCCGCCCGCGGGCGCAACGACCTGGCCATCTCCGACCTGCGCGAGATGAGCGAGAAGGAGTTGCGCACGATCGGGCGCGATCTCGAGATCGATCCGGTCGCCGCTGATCGGCGCGAAGAGCTCATGGATCGCATCCTCCAGCGCCAGACCGAGCGGGCCGGCCTCGCCTACGCAACCGGCATCCTCGATGTCGTCGACGAAGGCTTCGGGTTCATGCGTCGTCATGGGCTCCTGCCCAGTCCCGAAGACGTCTACGTGAGCTCGAGCCAGGTCCGCCGTTTCGGCCTGCGGATCGGTGATCGCGTCTCTGGTGCCGTGCGCACGCCGCGCGAAGCCGAGAAGTACTTCGGGCTGCTCCGGGTGGACTCAGTCAACGGCCTGGATCCCGAGGTCGCCCGTCACCGGCCGCACTTCGGTGACATGACCCCGATCCACCCGGACGAGCTGATCAACCTCGAGTCGGATCCCAAGAACCTCAGTCAGCGGCTGGTCAACCTGGTCAACCCGCTCGGCAAGGGCCAGCGTGCCCTGATCGTCAGCCCGCCGAAGGCCGGCAAGACGATGCTCCTCAAGCACATCGCCAACGGCATCTCGACGAACTACCCGGAGATCCTGCTGATGGTCGCCCTGATCGGCGAACGTCCGGAGGAGGTCACCGACATGCGCCGCAGCGTCAAGGGCGAGGTGATCAGCTCGACATTCGACGAGCCGACCGAGAACCACACCCACGTCGCCGAGATGGCCCTCGAGATCGCCAAGCGGCAGGTCGAGAGCGGCCGCGACGTCGTCATCCTGCTCGACTCGATCACCCGCCTCGCCCGGGCCTACAACCTGGCCCTGCCGCCCAGCGGCCGGACCCTGTCGGGCGGTATCGACCCGATCGCGCTGTACCCGCCAAAGCGGTTCTTCGGGGCGGCCCGGAACATCGAAGAGGGCGGCTCGCTCACGATCATCGGCACCTGCCTCGTCGAGACCGGCTCGCGGATGGACGACGTGATCTACGAGGAGTTCAAGGGCACCGGCAACTCCGAGCTGATCCTCGAGCGCAAGCTCGCCGAGAAGCGGATCTTCCCGGCGATCGACGTCCAGCGGTCGGGCACCCGGCGCGAGGAGCTGCTCCTCGAGGAGGGCACCCTCAAGATGGTCTGGACGATGCGCCGGATGCTGTCTGCCGTGGGCACGAACGAGGGCATCGAGCTCCTCCTGAACCGGCTCTCGAAGACCGAGTCCAACGCCGAGTTCCTGGGCAAGCTGACCAAGGGCCTCGAAGCCAACGCCTGACCCCTCGCCTCACGCGAGAAGGCCCGCCGGCGGGCAAATCGACGCTGCCATTGCGCGAATTGCAACGATTCGGCAGGGCATGGTACGGTGCCGCTGACACCAAGGTCCCGACCACGTGATGTCGGGAAGCCGCTTCAAGAGACCCCCAGCTCAAGAACGCGACCGACCCGGACGGCGACGCGACACAGCGCTCTCCATCCCCAGAGCGCCGTCCCCAACCTCGGAGACCGTATTGCAGAAGAAGTCGGCCAGCGTGCAGCGCGCCCTGCGCAGCCTGCACCTTCGCCCACGTCAGACCAGCGCGTCGATCCGCTCGGGAGCCCATCGTCGTTCCCGCAGTGAGCGCGTTGCTGACCGCCTGATCGCCATCGTCGCACCCGCCGTCACCCGTCTCGTGACCCGGGTGGGCGGCCGCGAACGGATCCTGCCGATCGGGATCGCCATCCTGGTCCTGATCGCCTCGGTCAGCGGCGCAGTGGTAACGAATACCGCCCGCGGCGCGACCGGCGCGACGAATGCCGCCAGCGGCGGTCCCCGGCTCACGATCGGCGGGCTCGACTCGACCGGTGACCTGGTGGATGGGCCCGACCAGGCCGGCCTTCTCGGCGGCACGGGTGCCACGATCGGCGACGCGACAGACCTCGGCCAATATCTCTCGGATGGGACATTGCTCAAGCCGCTGGCGGTGGACACCACGGTCAGCGATGCGTCCGCAAAGCTGATCACCTACACGGTCAAGTCGGGTGACACGTTGACCGGGATCGCCCGGAAGTTCGGCGTTTCGATGATGACCCTGTGGTGGGCGAACAACCTCGCCGCCAAGGATGAGCTCCACGTCGGCGAGAAGCTCACGATCCCGCCGGTCGACGGACTCGTGATTGTCGTCAAGGCCGGCGACACGCTCGACTCGATTGCCGCGATGACCGGCATGTCGGCCGCCGACATCGCCAGCTACAACAGCCTGAGCGACCAGACCCTGGTGCTCGGCCAGGTCCTGATCGTGCCCGATGCCCGCGGCAAGCCGATCGTCGAGGCCAAGCCAAAGCCCGCCCCGGTCGTCAAGTCAGGCTCCGGCTCGGGTCGCTCCGGCCCGCCGGTCCACTACAGCGGCGGCGCCTTCTACTGGCCGGTTCCGGGTGGCTGGATCAGCCAGTACTTCCACGCCACCCATCCTGCGATCGACATCGCTGCGCCGATGGGCACACGCGTCCTCGCGGCAGCCGCCGGCACGGTGATCTACGCCGGCTGGAAGGACAACGGTGGCGGCTACCAGGTCTGGATCTCCCACGGCAGCGGCCTGTTTACCACCTACAACCACATGTCCGCGATCATCACCCATGTCGGCGCGCACGTCGGGCGTGGGCAGCAGGTTGGGCGAGTCGGCATGACCGGTGACGCAACCGGCCCGCATCTTCACTTCGAGGTCTGGCACGGGATGGTTTGGGGCAGCGGCGTCCGGGTCAACCCGCTGCCGTACTTCTAGACCGCGCGGCAACCCCGGCGCCCGCGGCAGGGCGGCCAGCGGTGTGCGACGATCGCCAGCATGTTCCTCGACCAGGTCCGGATCCTTGTTCACGCCGGTGACGGCGGCGATGGGGCGGCCACGTTCCGGCACGAGGCCCACGTACCCCGGGGCGGGCCCGACGGCGGTGACGGTGGCCGGGGCGGGTCGATCGAGCTGCGCGTCGATCCGGGCCAGACGACGCTCCGCGAGTACCGCGACCATCGCCAGTTCAAGGCCGGCTCGGGCGGCCGGGGGACCGGCTCGAAGCGCCACGGCAAGGCCGGCCAGGACCTGAGCCTGATGATCCCACCCGGGACCGCTGTCTATGACGAAGCCACCGGGGCCCTTCTTGCCGATCTCGTGAGCATCGAGCAGGTGACCGAGGTGGCACGGGGCGGCCGCGGCGGCCTGGGCAACGTCCATTTCACGACCGCCATCCATCGTGCGCCCAAGCATGCCCAGAAGGGCGAGCCCGGCGAGGAGCGCTGGCTGCGGCTGGAGCTTCGCCTGCTCGCCGATGTCGGCCTCGTGGGCCTGCCCAATGCCGGCAAGTCCACCCTCCTTGCCGCCCTGACGGCGGCGACGCCGAAGATCGCCGACTACCCGTTCACGACGCTCGAACCGAACCTGGGCGTGCTCGACCTGGGCCTCGACGATGGCCGCCGTCCGACGATCGCCGACGTGCCTGGGCTCATCGAGGGGGCCAGCCTCGGGGCGGGCCTCGGGCACGCCTTCCTGCGCCACGTTGAGCGCACCCGGGTGCTGGTCCAGGTCGTGGACGGTTCGTCACGCGACCCCGAATGGGACCACCAGGTGATCCGCGACGAGCTGGCCGCCCACGATCCGGCACTCCTCGAGCGTCCGCTCCTGGTGGCCTTCAACAAGGTGGACCTGCCGGCGGCGGCTGCTGCCTGGCCGGCCTTCCAGGCGGCCCGGAAACGCGACGGCCTGGCCGTCGTCGCCGTGGCTGCGGCGCGCGGCGATGGCCTCGTCGAGCTGCAGGCGGCACTCGCCGAGATGCTCCCGGCCGGCGATGAGCTCGGTATCCCGCCTGAACCGGCCGGAGTGGTCGTGCATACGATCGCGGGGATGGATGACGGCTTCAGCGTCGAGATCGATCCGGACGGCGCCTTCCGGGTAAGTGGCCGGCGAATCGAGCGGATCGCGGCCCAGACGGACTTCGAGAACGAGGAATCGGCCGAGCGCTTCCAGCACGACCTGGCCCGGCTCGGGATCGAGGCCGAGCTCCGCCGGCGCAAGGTGGCCTCGGGCGACACCGTGCGCATCGGCCGGGTGGAGCTGGAGTGGGATCGCCAGCCCTGGGAGAACGCTTGACCGGGGAGAACGCTTGACCGGACCTGGCGCCCGGATCGGACTGCTCGGCGGAACCTTCGACCCGATCCACCTCGGCCACCTGGCGATCGCCCGATCCGTGCGGGATGCCCTGGAGCTCGACGAGGTCCTGTTCATGCCGGCGGGCATTCCGCCGCACAAGCCGGGTCAGCGGGTGACCCCGGGTGCCGATCGCGCTGCGATGGTCGCGCTGGCGATCGCCGGCATGTCTTGCTTCGGGCTGAGCACGATTGAGCTCGACCGGCCCGGACCGTCGTTCGCCGTTGACACCCTGGCCGAGCTCGCCGCGGGCGGCCCCGGCCGCCAGGCGTCCCTCGAGTTCATCCTGTCGGCCGAGGCGTTTGCCGGTTTCCCCACCTGGCGCGACCCGGCCAGGATCCTGGAGCTCGCCCGCCTGGCCGTGGTCCCGCGGGCCGGCGCGCGGCCGGTCGACGAATCGTGGCTCGACGAGCACGTGCCCAGCTGGCGAGAGCGGGTCGACTACGTCGAGGGGCCGCTGGTCGACGTCTCGGCCTCGGTGATCCGCGAGCGGGTCCGGGCGGGCCAGCCGATCGACGGCCTCGTGCCACCCGCCGTGGCCGACTACATCCGGGCGCATCGCCTCTACACTGACGCCCCGTGAAGAAAGCCCAGTCCGTACCCCAGGTCACCGAATCGGCGGATGGCGCCGAGCCAACCAAGCGATCGGCGGCCAGATCGGCGGCCACGTCGGCCGCGAAATCCGCCGCCACGAAATCCGCCGCCGCGAAGTCAACAGGCACCGCGGCAGCTGGGGCGGCCAGCGAGCCGGCGCCGCACACGATCGGCCTGCCCAAGCGGCCCCGCCCAGCGCGCAAGGTCGCCGCGTCGGCGCGCCTCGACATGGCCCGCCGTATCGTGGCGCTGGCCGAGGACAAGAAGGCCGCCGATATCCTGCTGCTCGACCTCGAGGGCCTGACGACCCTCGCCGACGCCTTCGTGATCTGTTCGGGCGGCTCGGAGCGCCAGCTCGAGTCGATTGCCGATGGGATCGTCCGGGGGATGCGCGACGAAGGCGTCCGCCCGATCGGGACCGAGGGCCTGCCCGCATCCCACTGGATCCTGGTCGACTTCGGCGACGTGATCGTCCATATCTTCACGCCCCCCGAACGTGACTACTACGGGCTCGAGAAGCACTGGTCGGAGGCGAAGGCGGTCCTTCGGGTGCAATAGGCGGTACCGGGTTGGGGGTACCGATGGGTCATGTCGGCCGCTCCGTTCGGGGGCGAGCATCAGGGCCCACGGACACCACGGGGTGTCCCGACAGAGGTCCTGGATCCGTGCCCCGCCTGCGCGAACGCTGCCCCACATGCGACCACAAGCTCGTGATCACCCGCTTCGACACCACGTTTCGGCTGCCGGACCGGACCGAGCGACTGTGCTTCGGCATTCCCGCCGGACTGTGCGAGGACTGCAGCCAGCTGTACATCGACCCGGACCTGATCGAGCTCCTCGACCTCGGCGAGAGCCGCTGCGTCTTCGCGATCGAGAGCGATCTCGTCGTCCAGGAGCAGGCCTGGTCGAGCGCCGAATAGGCGCCACCCCGCGACTGGCCCTCAGCCGCGGATCACGAACTCCGTCAGCCAGAGCGTGAAGCTGAGCTGACGGGCTTGTTCGCCCGACCCCCCCGCCCCTGAGCCCTTGACGGTCGCGTCGAGCTCGAGCAGGCCGCCAAGGGCAGCCTCCAGCTCCGCCAACGACCATCGCCGTGACTGGGTCTCGAGATTGCCCGCCACGAACTCATGGACCTTCATCGTCCGCGCCGTGGCCTGGATGCTCGCTCCCTGTGCCCGTCGATCGGCGAATTCGATGAGGTCCCGGATTCGCCGATGGAGCCGGACCACGATGACCGGCTCCGGCTCGGTGGCGAGGGCGCGCTCAAGATGCCCGCCGGCTTCCTGCTGGCGCATTCCGACCGCATCGATCAGGGCGAAAACGGACCCGGGCACGACCTCCCCCACCAGCTCGCGAACGTCGCCCGGACTGAGCTCCCCGTCGAGCTTGTACAACGCCGCCTTGTCGAGCTCGGCCGCCGCGCGCTGGCCCAGCCCACTGAGATCGGCATCGCGATCGCGGGAGTTCCCGCCGATCCGTTTTGTGAGCTCTTCTGCAGCGCCCGTGCCGAGGCGCAGTCCGATCTCGGCAGCGCGGTCGTGGATGAATCGAGTCAGGCGGCCCTGGGTCAGGGCCGGGACCAGGCGCGCCTCGCCGCCTGCGGCCAGGATCGCCTCGCGCAATGCGCTTCGGCCGCCATCGAGTGGCTTGCGTTCCGTGGGGATGTTGTCGAGCGCGTCGACGAACGCGAGCGCATTGCCGGGCGCCACGAGGCCGACCATCCCGAGCAGCGCATCGCGCGTGGCCTTGGCGCGTAGCAGCGCCGCCGGCTCAAGGACGATCGCCAGCGTGCCCCCGCCGAACATCGAGCCCGTCGCGATCCGCTCGGAGATGGCCTCGACGGTCGTCGCCGGGCCTCTGGCCCGCCAGCGGCCCAGCGGCTCGCCACCCGCGCCGGCCTCGCGTGCGACCCGCGCGCCCAGGGCCAGCGCCGAAGCCTCTAGCCCGAACGTGTCGATCCCGAAGTAGTAGCCGAGTGGTGCGCCGGCAGGGTTCAACCGGGCCCCGTTCCGTTCGGCGCGGCGGCCCGCGCGGCCCGCAGGGCTGCCCCGGTCCAGCGCAGGCGCCGGACCGCGGCCGGCTCGATGCCGGCCGCCCGGCAGACGTCGGCCTCGAGCCGTTCGGCACGTTGCCAGGCCAAGCCACGCTCCGGGCCGGCCCAGCCCCGGCTGCTGCCATAGCGCCGCTGCCAGTCGGCGAAGCGGACCGACATGGGGGCAAGTCGCTGGGCAGCTCGCTTGTCGGCATAGGCCACGATGCGCTCCTCCCGGCCGGCGAAGGCGGACCACGTCCGGTAGCGCTCCTCGTCCACCAGCCGGCCCGCAGGGTGATTCGCAACCAGCCGGGCAAGCTCCGCGTGGCCCTGCTCGGTGAGCCAGGCGGCGCTGCCGTCACCATGGTCCAGGAGCCGGATCGGATGATCGCGCGGCAGGCGCTTGCGGAGCACCTTGTCGGCGTCGTGGAGGAGCGCCGCAGCCTCGACTGCCGGGCGATTGACGGGGATACCCCGGGCGTTGATCCGATAGGCGAGCCAGCCCGCGACTTCGGCGACCGCGCGCGCGTGGCGGAGGGCGCGTGGAGATGGCTCGATCGAGAGGAGGAGCGCTGCCGCCTCCACCCTGGACGGGATGGACATCGGCTCGATGGTACAGGTCGTCATCGGTCGCCGCGGATGGGGTCGCCCGGGCGCCCTTGGCCCCCGCGATCGGCGGCAACGTGGGCTTGATCGGTGCCTGCAGGCCCGCCGGCGCCGGCCCTGATCCAGTCAACTGTGGCGGCACGATCCCGCAGCGGAAGACGGCGTCCCTGACCGCGGCTGCGTGGGAGGTGGGCGCCTGGGTGACGCCAGGCCCTGCGACGGCCGGCCCGCCTCGCTCGGCCTTGATGGCCAGCGTTTGGCCATCGAGGGTGGCCTCCACCGTGCCGTTCCGATCGGTTCGGTACAGCCGCGAGCCACGCGCCTCGATCCGGGCCAGCGTGTCCGCCGCTGGATGGCCATACGGGTTGACCGCTCCGACCGAAACGATCGCGGCTCGCGGCCGGACGGTGTCGAGGAACGCGTCCGTGGACGATGTCCGGCTGCCGTGGTGGGCCACCTTGAGCAGGTCCACCCGGGGCAGGCCCCGCGCGATCAGGATCGGATCGATCGCCTGCTCGATGTCGCCGGCCAGGAGGAAGCGCTGCGTCCCGAAGGTACCGAGCAGGACGATCGACACGTTGTTGATGGACGTACCGCCGTCGGGCGGCTCGCGCAGGACCGCGTCGCTGTCTGGCCAGAGGACCTTGAGGTCGATCGAATCGAGGCGCAGGCGATCGCCGGTCGCGAGGCGCTCGGGCGTCCGGGCCTGGAGCGCGAGGTCCGCCCGGAACGCGTGGTAGGCGGGACCAGGGCCGATCATCCCAGGCTCGAAAACCCGGCCGATGCGATAGCTCTGGATCAGGCGGGGCAGGCCACCGGCGTGATCTTCGTGGGGATGGCTGAGGACCAGCACGTCGATCCGTCGATCCCAGGGCGGGATCCGGGCGTCGAGCTCGAGGATCAATCGGTCCGGATCGGGGCCGCCGTCGATCAGCATCCGGCCGCCACGATCGCCCTCGACGAGGATCGCATCGCCCTGGCCGACGTCCAGGACCGTGATGTGGATTCGCCCGTCGGGTCGGGCTGCCAGCCCGGCCCCGGTCACCGTCAGGGCCAGGATCAGGCCCGCCGCTGCCGCGATCACCGCCCGGCCGGGCCGCCAGGCGGCCTTCGCCGGCGCGCTGCGCGGCCTCATCGGACTCCACGGATGGCCACAAGGCCCACCGCGATCGCGACGATTCCGGCCGCGCCCAGGTTCCAGGGCGGCAGCAGGGTCACGCTGGCCAGGGGCAGGCTGGCGGCGAGCCTCACCAGCTCGACCATCAGCCCGAGCAGCGCCCAGGCCGGCAGGCCGAGGAGGGTCACGAGCAGTGGGGGAAGCCCCAGGGCCCCGAGCCAGCCCGCCCCGAGGGCAAGCGCTCCGGCGGCCATCGCCGGCGGGACCAGCGGCACGATCACGAGATTGGCCAGCGGCGCGACGATCGCCAGCCGGCCGAAGGTCAGGAGCACGATGGGCAGGGTTGCCGCCTCGGCCGCGAGCGAGATCGCGAGGCTCTCGGCCAGCCAAGTCGGGAGGTTTCGCCCGCGGACCTGCCCGAGCCGGTTCGTGAGCGGCCTGGACCAGGCGATGAGGCCGGCCGTCGCGAACCCGGAGAGCGCAAAGCCCGGATCGCCGACCGTGGCCGGATCGACCAGGAGAAGGACCACCACGGCCCAGCCGAGGGCCGCCAGCGCCGAGCTCGACCGGCCGCCGGCCCGCGCGCTCAGTCCGATCACGGCCATCAACGCGGCCCGGTTCACCGAGGGCGAGGCGCCCGCGACGAGCGTGTAGCCGACGATCGCCATGAAGGTGATCACGGTCCTGGGCCGGCTGCCGATCCGCCCGCCCAGGAGGGCCGCCACGAGGGCGGCCACGATCGCGATGTTCCAACCCGAGATGGCCACGATGTGCGAGACCCCGGCCGTCGTGAAGGCCGCGGCCAGGCCCCGATCGACTCGCTCCCGCAGGCCGATCAGGATGCCCGCGGCAAGGCCTGCCTGTGGTTCTGGCAGGGCTCGGGTGAGCACGTCGCCGGAGCCTCGGCGGACGTCGTCGAGGAGGCCCTGCGGACCCTGGGGACCGGCGATCAGCACGAGCGTCGCCGAGCGCACCGAGCCGGCAGCGCCGAGACGCCGGAGGTAGGCCCCGAAATCGTCGTCACCGGGTGGCTCGACCGACCCGCGCACCGCGATCTGGTCGCCCGTTCCGATCTCGGGGTAGCGCGGCAGGAGAGCCTCGATCAGCTGGCCGGCCGTGCCGGTCCCGGTACGGACCCGGATGAGCGCAATCTGCTCGGACCCCTTCGGCGGGCTGGTGCTCTCGACCACCGCCCGGAAGCCGCCGCCAGGGCTGGACTCCGTGGACGTGACGGCGACCTCGCCGCCGCCCGTGAGCGCGCTCCGGCTGACGATGAGCAGGACGCCGATGGCCGCGGCGAGGGCGTCACGGGCGGGATGACCAGGGCGATTCGGGACTGGCGGGGCGACCCGGGTCAGTGCCCCGCCGGCGATGACCGCGATCGCGACCGCGCCGATCACCGGCAGCCGCTGGTCGGCGCCCACCGCCAGCGCTCCGACCACCGCGCCGATTGCCAGCCAGCCGCTTCGGGGCAGCCGCGGCCGCTCGTGCCGTGGGTTCAGCGGCCCCAGGCTCAATGGGCCCGCGCTCAGCGGACCGTGACCAGCTTCTCGATCTGCGCATATTCCGCCGCGCCGACCAGCTTCCTTGACCGCAGATCGGCGATGGAGCGAAACCGTTGCTGAGTCCGCGACGCGATGATCTTGGCCAGCGTGACCGGTCCGATCCCGGGCAGCGCGTCGAGCTCCTCCGCGGTGGCCGTATTGAGATCCACGGGCGCCGTCCTTGCCGGCGTCGTTGGGCCTGCCGGTGTCGCGGCCGGATGGCCTGCCGCGGGCTGGGCGGCGGGGTCGTCGCGCGAGGGGACGATGACCCGATCGCCGTCGGCCAGTCGGGCAGCCAGGTTCAGCTCGGCTGTGGCCCGCACGACATCGATCCGGGGGCCGTAGCCGCCAGCAGCAGCGATCGCGTCCGCCACCCTGGCGCCCGCGGCGAGATGGTAGAGACCGGGCCGGGCCACGGCCCCGGCGACCTCGACGACGAGCTCTGCCGGCCCCGACGCTGAGTCGGCGCCCGAGATTGCCGGGTTGGCGCCGCCGCCTCCATCCGGTCCCTGCCCCGCAGGGCCGCCACCGTCGCCACCGGCCTGCACGTTCCCCGGCGCATCGCCCGGACCGAGCGATGGACTGACCCCGCCCGCCGTCGTCACCGTCACGACCGACGATCCGTTCGAACCGTCCAGCGCGACCAGCACGGCGATCACCACCGCCAGGCCCAGGCCGGCTGCGCCGAACGCGGCACGCAGTCGACCAGGCCGGACCACGCCGACCGGCGTCGGCGGCGGCGCGTCCCCCGGGTCCTCGAGCGCTCGCCATGGAGACGTGGTTCGATCCACGGACCTTCTCCCGGGCGGGCTTGCGTGACCGGCGGATCTGGAGGCGATTCTGCGGAGCGGGCATCCACTGCGGCGGGGGCACTTCCGCGCGCAGTGGATGTGGGCCGAATGTAGCCCGGCCCGCTTAGCTGCCCGTTATCGAGCCCGCCCGTCCTGCGGCGGCGCGAGCCGGGTCGTACGATCACACGATGACGACGGCGCGCCAGGCGATCTCGCGGGAACTGCCCAGGCGCGGCGCCGTGGGCCCCGACAGGCCCAGCCCGGGACCGACGTCGGTGGCCCTGGACGGACCGCTTGACGAGGAAGGCGTTCTCACGCTCCAGGCCCTTGCCGGCAACACGGCCACGGTCTCGAGGATCGAGCGCGATCGGGCCGATTCGATGATTCAACGCGACGATTCGGGCAGCGACCTCTCAACCCCCGGCTGGACCAAGCCGTCCAAGCAGGTCGGCGGCTGGAGCGGTGCGGACTCGAAGGGCGATGCCTGGAATACCGGCGAGCGCGACCTCGGCGCGATGCGCCGGATCCCGATCGACGGGCTCGACGTTGGGCGGCAGGGCGAAGAGGACGCCGCCAACGACACGCTGACCGATGAGACGGCCGGTCGGCGGGCGATTCTCGTTGCGCCAGCGGGCCTCGCGCTGGACTCGAAGGTGAACGTGATGGTCCACCTCCACGGCTACACGGAGAAATACAGCCGCAGCGGAAAGCGGGTCTACCGGCCCTACGCCGGCTGGCGGACGAAGAAGGGTACGGGCGAGGTCCGGGACGTCGCCCTCGACCAGGTCGAGGCCCAGCTCCTGTCCGTGGGCGACAAGCATCTGGTCGCGATCCTCGCCCAGGGCGGCGTGCACTCCGATTTCGGCGACAGCTCCGATCCGTACGGCATGGATCCGGCGGCCTACGCCGAGGGCGTCCTCAAACGAGCCGCCGAGCTCGAGGTCTGGCCAAAGCAGCCGGGCCTGGGCCAGATCATCATGTCCGGCCACAGTGGCGCCGGGAAGACGATCGCCGCGACGCTGGGCAAGGAGCTGGGCAAGAAGAAGTCCGCGGAGGGCAAATCCAGGATTGCCGAGGTCGTCCTGTTCGACGCGATCAATGGCGCGGATGAGCTGAAGTCGGTCCGGGGCTGGATCATGGAGCGGCTCGAAGCAGACCTTGACGAGCTCAGCGGCACGGCGACCCTGGCGGACAAGACCACCTACCTCGCGACGAGCACGCGCTTTCGGGGCTACTACGCCTCGTACAAGGACATCTACCTCTCCCTCGAAGGCTCGATCATCGCCTGGTTCAGGGCCAACGCCGCGAAGCTCGGCAATTTTGCAGAGGAGGTCTGGACTCACTACCAGGTCATCGACACCGGCCTGGGCTCGGGCGGCCACGAAAACGCGATGCGGGGCTCGTCGCCCGACAACAAGACGGCCAAGCCCAGCTCGGGCAACATTGCCGACGCGGTCTCCGCCCTGCACCACGCCACCGCGCGGAAAACCCTGGCCGAGACGATCGGGACCGCACCGGCAGTCACCACCCGCCATGCCCGGAGTGGACCGAAGGTCAAGCGCCGGCGAGCGCCAGCAACACGCGATTCCTCGGCTCCAGGCTCGGGCGAGACCCCCACGGTCCCGGAAACGAAGGTCGCGACGAAGTCTGCCGGGTCAGCCAAGGTCTCTGCGACCGCGCCCGACACGTCCGCGAACGGGCCTACCCCTGCGCCGGCCGATTCGGCTGACCCGGCAGCGACGAACGCGTTCATCGCGGCCGTGGACCAGAACACGCTCAAGCTCCTGCCGGACAAGCAGCGCGCCCGGTTCGAGGCGATCGAGTGGGTGGACCTCGACTATCCGGATGCCAAGATGAAGGTCGAGGACACGTCCGAGGCCAACCTCGCCGCATGGTCGGCCAAGCCGGGCTACGTCCTCTACAAGGTCAAGGACCGGTCGTATCTCAAGGGCGCCCACCAGGCCGATGCCCAGGCGCTCTTCAATGCGCTGGCCAAGGTCCGCCCGGGCGGTGGTGAACGGCGGGCGAACTCGGAGAGCACGGCCATCCTGACCAAGGCGCAGTTCAAGCGCGACCCGGCCGCCTACGACCAGTACATTCGCGATCAGCTCATGGACATCGACGGCGAGGACTCGACGATGAACACGTTCGCCGCAGCGAGCTACGTCAAGATGAAGGCGGCGGCCAAGGCCGAGGGCGTCAGGCTGAGCATCAACAATGCCTTCCGCGACCGAAAGGTCGCCGAGACGAACGCCGCCAAGGCCGACAACGCCAAGGCCGTCGCGAGCTACTCGAGCCATTCGCTCGGGCTTGCCGCCGACCTCAACCTGCGCACGGGCAAGAAGGCCCGCAAGACGGTCTCGACGGCGATGTCGAACGTGATGGACCTTCTGGCGACGCCCGCCCACAAATGGATGTTCATGCGCGGAGCGGCCTTCGGCTTCTACCAGTACCGCAATGAGCCGTGGCACTGGGAGTACAACCCGGTCGGGTTCCGCGACACGTTCTGGGCTGCGCTGCCGAGCCTGCGTCCCGCGGACGGGGCCGAGGCCAAGTCATCGAGGAAGGGCAAGAAGACGTGACCGCCGTGAAGTTCGGGGCGCTCTGCTGGAATCAGTACGCCACCTGGGATGCGTTGTTGCAGGCCGGAACGCGGGCCGACCAGCTGGGCTACGACTCGCTCTGGACCTGGGACCATCTCTACCCGATCGTGGGCTCCGCCGATGGACCGATCTTCGAGGGCTGGCTGACGCTGGCGGCCTGGGCCGCGGCCACCAGGAAGGTCAGCCTGGGCCTGATGGTCGGGGCGAACACGTTCCGCGAGCCCGCCCTCACCGCGAAGATGGCGACGACGCTCGACCACATCAGCGGCGGCCGGGTGGTCCTCGGGATCGGGGCAGCCTGGTTCGAGACCGAGCACAGCGCGTACGGCCTGCGCTACGGCGATGGTCCGCCCGAGCGCCTGCGCTGGCTCGGTGAGGCCCTGCCGGTGCTCCGGGGCATGCTGGAGGGTACCCAGCCCACGGCGACCGGACCCCGCTATGCAGCCAGGTCGGTGCGCAACGACCCGCCACCCGTCCAGCGCCACCTGCCGATCCTCATCGGCGGCGGCGGCGAGAAGGTCACCCTGAAGCTTGTCGCCCGGTATGCCGACATGCACGACATGGGCGGCGACCTGGCAACCGTGAAGCGCAAGGACGACATCCTGCGCGAGCACTGTGCAGCGATCGGCCGCGACTTCGACACCATCGAACGCAGCCACGGGCTGGGCGTGGTGGTCATTCGCGATTCGCGCGATGAGGCGCGCAAGGTGGCGGCCGCCACCTTCGCCCACAACGGCCAGGCCCGGATCTGGGAGAACCAGGCGGTGGGCACGCCCGAAGACGTCGCGGCGCAGCTCGCGCCGTTCGTCGAGATCGGCCGCGCCCACCTTGTCGCGGGGTTTCCCTCGCCCTACGACGAGGAGACGATGACCCGCCTGATCAGCGACGTGAAGCCGCTCCTGCAGCGATGAGCGAGCGGACAGGTCTCGAGGGCTTCGCGCTCGTCGCCCGGCGCGGGGCGCGCCTCGATCGCTTCTGGGTTGGGCCGGATCGAACGCTGCTCCACGCGGCCTGCCGCGAGGGTACGTGGACCGCGCCCGAGGATCTCGGTGGGACGCTCGCCTCGGTACCAGCGATCACGGCCTGGGACGATGAGCCGATGGAGGTCTTCGCGGTCTTCGAGGACGGCCAGCTCTGGGATCGCTATTGGGACGGCCAGATGTGGCATGGCTGGGAGTCACTCGAGGGTGAGCTCCAGGTGGGGGCGACTCCGGCGGCCGCCGCGCTCGGTCCCGACCGGCTCGATGTCATCGCCCGTGGCCGGGACGGGCGAACCTGGCAGCGCTGGTGGGATGGCTCGCGGTGGGTCCCCTGGGAGGCGACCGCGGAACGCTAGGCTGGGAGGCCCAGGCACACAGGCCGCTTGCGAGGGACCCGAATCAGCCGGGCTCTTCGTCCTTGGCCGAGTCCTTCGTCCAGCCGAGATGCTTGCGCAGCCAGCCGACCGAGGCGAGATGGTACGTAGCCTCGTCGACGTACGTCGGCAGGCTTTCGAAATCGGCCGTGGCAAGGTCCGTGTCGACGCGGACTGCGCTCATTGACGCCACGTGCTCCGAGCTCAGCATCACGTCCCGGGATGCGCCGGTCAGGCCCACCCGAATCCCGTGAAAGACGTCCTCCGCGTCGGAGCCCAGGATCTCCCGAACCTGGCCGGCGACAGTGCCGTCGGCGGCGGCGACCGGCGTCAGGTAGGTCACCGCGCGCCACGAGATCGGCGTTGGATCGGTCGCTGGATCAGTCATGCGGTCACCCTCTGGTCGGGCCGCCAGCCGGCGGCTCGCATCAGCCTAGCTGAGTCGTCGGAGACTGCACGCCAGGGGCTTCGCTGGCGGCGCACTCATCCAAGGCTCGCGCCAGTCGGACGGAGGCTCGGCCGGCGGCGAGTGCAAGCCGGGCAGCCGCCCGGCGGACGGCGTTGTGCTCTTCGCCGGCGTGGGCCTGCCGGTAGAGGCGGGCCTCGCGGGCCAGGACGACGCGGTCCGCATCAAGGATGTGTTCGGCCGCCAGTCGGCGAGCTTCGATGAAATACTGGTTTGGCCACATTGCGTGTTCCTCCGTTGGGCTCAGTTGTGATGACCGTTGTCGTCGACGAAACCGGGTCGGCTATCTGCCCCGCCGGCGACGGCGCCGATGCCAAGCAGCAGCAGAAGGACGATTCCTGCGAGGAGTGAAATGGCTGTCTGCAGGTCCATCGTGGACTCCCTTGCTAACCTGTCTGAGACCTTTATTGGTTACTCGCAGAATAGGCCCTTGCACGTAACCTGTCAAGGGCAGTAGAGTGGTTACTGATGCCTGAACGCGCTCTTGCTCCTACCGTCGACCTGGCGACCACCGTCGAGTTCATGAACACCGCTGAGCTCGAGGATGGGGTGCCCGTCGATCACCTCGATACAACCCGTGCTGCGCTCGATTGGTTGCATGCCTGGGCCGGCCTTGACCCGGCGGAGACGCTCGGGTCAGCGTCCGTGCTGAATCGCGTGGTGGGTGCCCGGCGTGCGTTCCGCGAGCTCTGGGACGCGGTGGTCGAACACCGTCCGCCCGCCGAGACGGCCGTTCGCGAGCTCAATCGGGTCCTCCGCCAGCGCACCCAGCTGCAGGTCGTGACCGGCGTCGACGATGGTGGGCGGGCCGTCTATCGGCTCAGCCGGCATTTCGCCGGCGATCCCGTCGACTGCGCCCTGGCCGAGCTGGCCGAACCGCTCGCCGATGCGCTTGGCTCAGCCGAGGCGCTGGAGCGGATCCGGACCTGCGCGAACGAAACCTGCCGGTGGGTCTTCTACGACGCCTCGCGGACGCATCGCAAGCGATGGTGCGACATGGCCAGCTGCGGGAATCGGGCCAAGGCGGCGCGCCACCGGGCCCGGGCACGCCAGGAAGACCGGGCCGGCGCCACAGAGGCTCCGCCGGCCCGCTAGGCCGTACTCCTCGGGGCCCCGGGCCGTCAGCGTTGGGGCGTCAGCCCTCCCGGACGACCAGGTTGACCAACCGGCCTCCGGCATGGATCACCCGTTCCGGGGTCCGTCCGCCCAGGACTTCGCGAATGCGATCGCGAGCGAGCGCGAGCCGTTCCAGCTCGGCCGGCTCGATCCCGACCGGCACGGTGATCCGGTCGCGGACCTTGCCGTTGACCTGGATCGGGACCTCGCGGGTCTCGGTCGCGGTTGCCTGCACGTCCACGGATGGCCAGGATTCGGCGTGGATCGACGACTCCGGCTGCCCCGTCGCAGCCCGTCGCCGGTTCCAGAGCTCGTCGGTGATGTGGGGCGCAGCCGGCGCCAGCATCAACAGGAGCAGGCGGATCGCCTCGTCCCAGGCCGGCCCCCCGGCAACCTCGGTGCCCCGGTAGCGGAACAGGCTGTTGGCCAGCTCCATGAGGTGGGCGACCATCGTGTTGAACCGGAAGCCGTCGTATTCGTCGGTGACGACGCGCAGGGTCCGATGGGCTGCCATCCGGATGGAACGCTCGGCAGCAGCGGCGTCCTCGGCGGCGGGCAGCTTGCCGGCATCCGGGTCGCCCCCCTCCCGGCCCTGTGGGTCTAGGGCCAGCGTCCAGACCCGGTTCAGGAAGCGGTGGACGCCACCGATCCCTTCCGGGCTCCACGGCCCGCCCTGGTCCCAGGGGCCCATGAACATCAGGAACAGGCGAACCGAATCCGCGCCGTGGCGCTGAACGAGCTCGTCCGGGTCCTGGACGTTGCCCCGCGACTTGCTCATCCGCTCGCCGTCGGCGCCCAGGATCTGGCCCTGGTTGAACAGTCGCAGGAACGGCTCATCCTGCTCGACCAGGCCCACGTCGCGCATCATCTTGGTGATCTCGCGGGCGTACAGGAGGTGCATGACCGCATGCTCCGCGCCGCCGGTGTACTGGTCCACCGGCGTCCACTGGGCGACCAGGGCCGAGTCGATCGGGCCATCGTCCTTGTGCGGCGCCAGGTATCGGAACCAGTACCACGACGAATCCACGAACGTGTCCATGGTGTCCGACTCGCGCTGGGCCGGCCCGTCGCAGCTCGGGCAGCTCACGTTAAGAAACGCGGCGTCGCGACTCAGCGGATTGACCCCGCTGCCGGCGTAGTCGACGTTGTCGGGCAGGAGGACAGGCAGGTCTTCGTCAGGCACGGGCACGATCCCGTCGATCGGGCAATAGACCACGGGAAATGGCGTACCCCAATAGCGCTGACGACTGATCAGCCAGTCCCGGATCCGGTAGTTCACGGCGCGCTTGCCGGTGCCCTCGGCGGCGAGCCAGTCGATGATCTGGGCGAGACCCTCGGCGGCCGGCAGGCCGCTGAACTGGCCCGAGTTGACCAGCCGCTCGCCCTTGGCGTGGGCCACGTAGGCCTCGTCAAGCGGCGCGTCATCGGTGGTGTCGGCTGCGGCCACGACCCGCCGGATCGGCAGGCCGAACCTGGTGGCGAAGTCGAAGTCGCGTTCGTCGTGGGCCGGGACGGCCATGATCGCGCCGGTGCCGTAGCCGCTCAGGACGTAGTCGGCGATCCAGATCGGGATCCGCTCGCCGTTGACCGGGTTGATCGCATGCGCGCCGAGCGGAACGCCGGTCTTCTCGCGATCGGTGGACAGCCGCTCGATCTCGGTCTGGCGGCGAGCCTGGTGGAGATATGCCGCGACGACGCTCTTCTGGCCCGGAGCCGTCAGGCGCTCGACCAGGGCGTGCTCCGGGGCGAGGACCATGAATGTCGCCCCGAACAAGGTATCGGGCCGGGTTGTGAACACGACCAGGTCGTTGCCTCCCGCCTGGTGCTCGTCGGGCGCCGTCCGGAAGACGACCTCGGCGCCGGTCGAACGGCCAATCCAGTTCGTCTGCTGGGCCCGGATCGGCTCCGGCCAGTCGATCCCGCTGAAGTCGAGCAGCTCGTCCGCATAGTTCGTGATCCGCAGGAACCATTGCTCCAGGTCACGCTTCTCCACCAGAGCTCCGCAGCGCCAGCAGTGCCGGTCGGCTCCCTCGACCTGCTCACGGGCCAGCGTGCCGTCGTTCGGGCACCAGTCGACCGGCGCCATCGCCCGATAGGCCAGCCCGGCGGCCAGGAACTGGTTGAAGATCCACTGGTTCCAGCGGTAGAACTCGGGCAGGCAGGTCACGACCTCGGCGTCCCACTGGAACGTGGCGCCCATCGAGCGCAACTGGCGGCGCATGTTCTCGATGTTCTTCATGGTCCAGGCGGCCGGCGGCACGTTGTTCTTGATCGCCGCGTTCTCGGCGGGCAACCCGAAGCCGTCGAAACCGATCGGGAAGAAGACGTTGTAGCCATGCATCCGGCGGTAGCGGGCGATCGCGTCGGTGGGCGTCTTGATGTACCAGTGGCCGATGTGCAGGTCGCCCGATGGGTACGGGTACATCGTCAGCAGGTAGTACTTCGGCCGCGTGCTGTCGGCGAGATCAGCGTGGTAGAGGCCAAGCTCATCCCAGCGAGCCTGCCAGCGCGGCTCGATCTCGGTGGGTTGATATCGATCGATCCGGGCTCGTTCGGTCACGTCGGGCCTCGAAATGGCGCACCCCCCGGTGGGCCGCCGCCCGAGTCGAGGGGTGATGGAACTGATTCCGGAGGTGGTTGGTGGAGCCACAGGGATTCGAACCCTGGACCTCTTGCATGCCATGCAAGCGCTCTGCCAACTGAGCTATGGCCCCGGCGCGGACGGGCAGTATAGCAGCGAGCCATTCCGCTCCCGATCCTCACGAGCCTGTCAGGACGGTGTCAGGCCCCCTCCCTAGACTCGCGGCCATGCGTCAGCCCAGCGAACGTGGAGGCAGCTGGACGCGGCGCCGGTTCCTGAAGACCGGCGGCGTCCTGGTGGTCGGCGCCGCAGGTCTCGGCGCCTTGGCCGTCGAAGCCTGCTCGAGCGCCGCGAGCCCCTCGGCCGGCGCCCTGGCCGCTGCCGCCGCGGCGCCGTCGGGCTCGCCCGCGACCGTCGTCCGCCGCCGCTATCGCTCCCGTCCAGACCTGAGCGCACCACCCGTGGCCGTGGCTCCGGCGGTTGGCTCGGTTGCCCCGGGCCTGGTCTTCATCACCCCGAACAATGGCCTTGCACCTGATGGCCTGCTGGCCACCGACAACGCTGGCGAGCCGGTCTGGATCCGCCCCGATACCGGCTCGTATGCCGCCAACTTCCGGCCGGCCGTCTACCACGGCAAGCCCGTCCTGACGTGGTGGGAAGGGGCCGTCAACGGCGGCTACGGGTCGGGCCAGCTGGTCATCGTCGACGACACCTACACCGAGCTCCTCCGGTTCGGCGCCGGGGACGGGCGCAAGGCGGATCTCCACGAGTTCCAGATCACACCCCGGCAGACGGCACTGATCCTGGCCGACAGCGGGGCGGCACTGCCCGCCGGAGACAGTCCGCCGCCCTGGCAGAACTGGGACTGCATCGTCCTGGAGATCGACATCGCGACCGGGGCGGTCCTCTTCGAATGGCACAGCGCCGACCACATCCCCGTCGACGAATCGGTGCTGCCCATCCCGGGCACGACGGGCAGCCCCATCCCCACCTCGACACCGATCATCGCGCCGACGCCGGCCGGTTCGATCGCGGCCCCGGCGATCCCGGTCTACGACTCGGTCCACGCCAACGGGATCGAGCTTGATACCGACGGCCGCCTGCTCGTGTCGGCGCGCAACACGTCGACGATCTACAAGGTCGACCGCGCCACCGGCAACGTCGTCTGGCGCCTGGGCGGCAAGAAGTCCGATTTCAAGATGGGCGATGGTGCGACGTTTGGCCTCCAGCACGATCCGCGCCGGCAGGCCGACGGCACGCTCTCGGTCTTCGACGACGGGACGGCCGGCCCCTCCCGGGCCATCGTGCTCGATGTTGACGAGACCGCGATGACGGCCAACCTCGTCAAGGCCTACGCCCATCCGCACGGCAAGTTCGCGACGAGCCAGGGCAACATGGAGATCCTGCCCAACGGCAACGTCTTCGTCGGCTGGGGCAGCACGGGCTACGCCTCGGAGTTCTCGGGCGACGGCCAGCTCCAGTTCGACGCCAACTTCAGCGGATCGATCCAGTCGTATCGCTGCTTCCGCTATCCCTGGACCGCCCAGCCCAGGGAGGCCCCGGCGATTGCCCTCGACGCGCCTTCAGGCGGCGTGGTCAACGTCTACGCCAGCTGGAACGGGGCGACCGAGGTTGCCAGCTGGCAGGTCCTCAATGGGAGCAGCCCCTCGAAGCTGAGCGCATTGGGCACGTTCCCCAGGACCGCCTTCGAGACCGCCCTGGCGGTCAAGCCGACCGCCAGCTACGTCGCCGTCAACGCCCTCGATGCGCAGGGCGTGGTCCTGGGCACTTCGCTGGCCGTGACGATCCCCGACTAGCGATAGCCCGTCCGGTGAGTCGCCCCGGAGGCTCATCGTGTGGCACCATCCGCGAGTGATCGCGATCGTGCCCTGGGAATGACCGGCCGGACCGAGGAAGCCGTCGCGCTGGCGCTGCCCGGCGGCTCGCTCGACTACATCCTGCGTCGCTCGTCACGGGCTCGGCGCGTGCGCGTGACGGTCGACCCGATGCGCGGCGTGATCGTGACCGTGCCGGCCCGCCGGCCCGGCGCCCGCGACGCCCTGGCCTCGGTGGAGCCGTTCCTGCGGGAGCGCGAGGACTGGATCCGGACCCACCTCGACCGCCAGGCGCGGCAGCGTTCGCGCGTCGCCGGATTGACGGCCGGCCTGGCTGCCGGCCAGCTCCGCGACGGGGCGCTGCTGCCGTACCGCGGCCGCGCCCACCGGATTCGGCTGGTCGGGCCGAGCAAGACCCTGACCCGCTCGATCGTCCGGATCGAGGACGCCGACGTGCTCGGGACCAGCCGGACGATCATCCTCGAGCTGGCCAGCCGCGATCGCCGCCGGCCGGCCCGGATCCTCGAGGCCTGGCTGCGCAGCCGGGCGGTGATCCAGATCGAGTCGGTGATCGCCCGCCACGCTCCCAGCCTGGGCGTCAAGCCGTCGGTGGTCGTCGTCCGCGATCCGCGCAGCCGCTGGGGGAGCGCCTCGCGAACCGGGCGGGTGGCCCTGAGCTGGCGCCTGATCCTGGCCCCGTCCGAGGCGCTCGAAACCACCGTCGTCCACGAGCTCTGCCATCTGCGCGTCTTCGGCCACGGCCCCGCGTTCTGGGCGCTGGTCGGATCCCGCCAGCCGGACCACTTGCGCTGGCGGCGCTGGCTGCGCGATCACGCCGTGGAGCTGCATGCCGTGCTGGCGGAAGACGCGTCGCAGGCCTGATCTCGCCCGGCCCGCATCCTGCCCGCCACCGGGATGACCCGAATCGCAGGGCGGCCGACAATAGGCCCGGCTGCTGGCGGAATCTGCCAGGAACCTCGCCCAATCGGTCCAGCCCTGGAGACCAAGCATGTCCGCCGTCGTTCGACTCAATCACGCCGTCCTGTATGTTCGCGACGCGGGCGCGTCGTCAGCGTTCTACCAGGCCGCCTTCGGCTTCATCGAGGTCAGCCGTGAGTTCGGCGGCCAGGCGGTGTTCCTGCGCTCGGGCTCGAGCGATACCGCCAATCACCACGATCTGGGCCTGTTCTCGGTGGGCTCGGATGCACCCCGCCCGCCGCGCGGCTCGACCGGCCTCTATCACCTGGCCTGGGAGGTCGCGACCATCGCGGACCTGTCGTCCGTGGCCGAGCACCTCACCGCGGTCGGGGCCCTCACCGGGGCCAGCGATCACGGCGTCTCGAAGTCGCTCTACGGCCGGGATCCCGATGGGATCGAGTTCGAGGTGATGTGGCGCGTGCCGCGCGAGGATTGGGGGGAAGACGCGACGCGCGGCGCGGTCCGGCCGCTCGACCTGGCCGCGGACCTGGAGCGCTACGGCGCGACGGCGACCGCGGGTTAGCGCCACGCTCGTCCAGGTGGGCGTTGGGTCGAGCCGGCTCTGCCCGGTTCACGTGCCCGTGGGACGGCAGGCCGGCCCGGCGCCGCTCCTGCTCCAGCTCCACGGCCGCGGCGGCGGTGGCCCGTGGTTCAACAGGATGGCCGGCTTCGTGGAGCTGTCGGAGCGCGCCGGCTTCGTGGTTGCGATCCCGGAGGCGATCGGCGGCATCTGGAACGACGGCCGCGACCCCGACGCACGGGTGCACGGCCGGCCGGACGACGTGGCCTACCTGCGCGGGGTCATCGACGATGTCCAGGCGCGCCTGTCGATCGACGCGCGCCGGATCTACGTGGTCGGGATGTCCAACGGAGCCACGATGGCCGGCCGGTTGGCCTGCGAGTCGGCCGGACTGATCGCTGCGTTCGGCCAGGTTGCCGGGACGGCGGCGGTGGGCGTTGCCAGCACCTGTCGACCCGGCGTGCCCGTGCCGCTCATCCAGATTCACGGCAGCGCAGATCGCTACGCGCCGTATGGCGGCGGCCAGCGGCAGGGCATCCTGGCGACGACGCTGCTCCTGGGTCGCGGGCTGGGTCCGGTCGCCGGCGTTGACGATTGGGCGCGCGCCTGGGTGGAGGCCAATCACGCCGACGAGCACCCGGCGACGACGCGCCTGGAGCCCGACGTCACGGTCCGTCGCTGGCGGGGGCCACAGCCTGCCTGCGACATCGACTTCTATCGAATCGACGGCGGCGGTCACACGTGGCCAGGCAGTCCGCAGACGCTGCCCCGGTTCCTGTTCGGGAGCACGTCGCAGACGATCAGCGCCACTCAGGTCATCTGGGACTTCCTGGCCGCCCACTCGCGGTAGCGGCGGGGCCCGGTGCCGCTACGCCGCCGGCAGACAGGCAGCCCCACCGGTGAGCCCTAGCCTTCTGCGTCGGTCGCCGGCGGCTGCCACAGCTCGACCCGATTCCCCTCGCCGTCCACGCACCAGCCGAACGCCCCGTAGTCCGACCGCTCGACCTTCTCGTCGACGGTGACTCCGCCGGCCCGCAGCTGGACCAGCAGGCCATCGAGGTCGGCCACCCGGAAATTGAGCATCTGGGGCTGCGAGGCATCGCCGAAGTCAGTTGTCTCGGCCGGGAACGCGGTCCACAGCTGATAGCCGGGCTCGTGCTCGGCGAAGTTGAAGATCGCCCCGAAGGCGCCGCCGAAGTCGTGCACGTCGAACCCGAGATGTTCGCGATACCAGGCCGCGAGTGCCTCCGGATCCCGCGCCCGGACGAAGACGCCGCCGAGCCCGAGCACCTTGTGCCTGCCTGCTTCGCTCATCGTCGTTCCCTTCGGTTGACCGCGTGCCGAATGATGGAAGAAGTGGTGGAGATGAGGGGACTCGAACCCCTGGCCTCCGCGATGCGAACGCGGCGCTC
>JBEPUS010000014.1:0-24851 GCA_041691435.1 Chloroflexota bacterium | reverse complement strand
TCCCCGGCAGGGCGATCGGCAGGACCAGCAGGAAGGAGATCGTGCCCCGGCCAAAGAACGAGTAGCGCTGCACGGCGAACGAGGCGAGGGTGCCCAGGATCAGGGCAATCGCGGTGGCCGCCAGGCCCACCTGCAGGGACAGGACCAGGGAGGTGCGCATGTCTTCGTTGGCCAGCGCGTCCCCGAACCAGTCGAGGGTCAACCCCTGGATCGGCCAGGCCTGGGTCTTATCGGAGTCAAAGGCGTAGACCAGGATGATCAGTAGCGGGATGTACAGGAAGGCCAGGATGCCGATCGTGGCCACCCGCAGCCAGATGGAGCCCGAGCGGACGCTCACAGCGCGTCGAAGGCGCCCAACCGCCGGGCAATGAGCAGGTAGATGGCCATGATCCCGATCGGCACGATCGCGAAGGTCGCGGCGAACGGGATGTTGTTGGCCACCCCCTGGTTGGTGTAGATCACCGAACCCAGGAACTGGTGCTTGGAGATGAGCTCCGGGGTGATGTAGTCACCCAGGGTGAGCGAGAACGTGAAGATCGAACCGGCGGCCACCGCCGGCAGGACGAGCGGCAGGACCACCCGCCGGAATGTCGTCGCGCCCCGTCCGCCGAGGTCGGCCGACGCCTCGAAGAGCGATCCGGGGATCCGCTCGAAGCCGGCGTAGATCGGCAGGATCATGTAGGGCAGCCAGAGGTAGGTGAAGACCAGCCAGGTCGAGACGTCGGAGAACCCCGGGCCTTTCAGGCCAGCCACGCCGAGCAGGCCGTCGAGCGGACCACCCTGGGCGAGGATGATCTTCCAGGCGAAGACCCGGACGAGGTAGTTGGACCAGAGCGGCAGCAGCACCGCCATGAACAGGAACGAACGCGTCCGGGGCGACGCGACGCGGGCCATGAAATAGGCGATGGGAAAGGCCAGGGCCATGTCGGCGGCGGTCACCGCGAGCGCGATGGTCACGGTGCGCTGCACGATCGTCGCGTTCACCGGATCGCTGAACAGCTGCTGGAAGTTGCTCAGGCTGAAGTCGTGGACCACGGCCGAGGTGATCGGATTGAGGTACCAGAAGGCGCTCAGGAGCAGGATGGCCAGCGACCCGAGGTAGATCACCCCGAACCAGCCGACCGGCGGGGCCAGCAGGATCAGCAGCTGGGCGGGCGAGCGCCGATAGAGGGCGGCCAACAACCGGCGCCGGGCGCCGTCAGGGGGCAGCGATGACGTGCGAGTCGTCACGGGTTGGAGCTCGGGCGATGGGCGTCTTGCCCACCGCCCGATGTCCTTGGGGGGGCCTTGTCAGCCCTTGATCTGGGTCCAGGCGGTTGCCCACTTGGAGTAGTCGACGCAGGTCGTGCCGCGGCTGTCGCCGCAGTCGGCCAACGGCGTCTTCCAGAACTTGATCGCACCGTAGAAGGCCTGGTCATTGACGTGGTACAGGGTGCAGAAGTTCTTGACGCCGTAGGAGCCGTACACGGCATCGAGGATCGTGCACGCCTTGGGGTTGGCCGGCGCCTCGCCGAAGTACTCGGCGACCTCGGCCTGGACCTTCGGGGTGACCATCCAGGCCATCCACTTGTACATGCAGTTGGGATGCTGGGCGTGGGACGACATCATCCAGGTGTCCGCCCAGCCGGTCATGCCCTCCGCCGGCACGACGGCGTCGACCTTGACGCCGGCCGCCTTGAGCGTGTTCACCTGGTAGGGCCAGGTGGTGCCGATGATCGTCGAGGCGTTCGTGAAGTTGGTGATCTCGTCGGAATACAACGACCAGTACTTGGCGACCCATGGCTGCTGGGCTGTGAGCAGCGCCACGGATGCGTCGAACTGGGGCTGGGTGAGCTCGTACGGGTCGGTGATCCCGAGCGCCGGGTCGGCGGTCTTGAGGTAGAGCGCTGCATCGGCGATATAGATTGGGCTGTCGTAGTCGGTGATCTTGCCCTGGTAGGCCTTGGACTGGGTGGAGTCGAAGACTGACGCCCAGCTCGTGGGGGCCGGCGAGACGAGGTCGGTCCGGTACATGAGGGTGTTGCCACCCCAGCCATGGGAGATGCCGTAGTGCTTGCCATCGACCGTGTTGTGGGCCGGTGACTGGAGGAACGGCGCAATATTTGGGTAGTCCGGGATCAGGTTGACGTTGATCTCGGCGACGTCGCCGTTGGCGATCAACCGGTTGGTGGCATCACCGGAGGCGGAGACGCCGTCGTACAGGGTTCCACCGCCCTGGCGCATCAGCGTGACCATCTCGTCGGACGTGTTGGCCTGCTTGACGTTGACCGTTCCGCAATCGGGGTTGGCGGCCTCGAACGGATGCACCCAGTCGTATTCCTTGACGTTCGACCCGTCTTCGGCGTACCCCGCCCAGATGATGATGTTCAGGCTGCCCTCGCCCTTGCCGATCGACTGGGGCAGGTTGGCGCTCGGACCGCCGGTCGAGGCGGCGCTCGGCGCAGCGCTGCTGCCAGCGCCCGCCGATGGGGCGGCGGATGGGCCGGCCGTGGTCGCGACCGGCGCCGTCGTCGCCCCGCCGCTCGTGCAGGCTCCGACGAGCAGGCCCACCGTGGCCAGCAGGGTCAATCCAGTCAGGTGCTTCATCGCTCCTCCTCCAGGTCCGCTTTTGATGGGTGGTGCGTCTTGATCGGTGGTCAGGCGTTGATCGGCAGGCTGTGCTCACGCTTCCAGATGAGCCGGGTTGGCCGGCCCTCGGCCGCCAGGGCCTCCATCGATGATGTGGCCAGGTTCTGCTGGGTGACCACGAGCTCGGAGCCCGCCTCGAGGGCCACGTAGTAGCGGGTGTCCGAACCGAGGTACACCACCTCGCGAATCCGCCCGTCGATGCCGATCTCGTCGGCCGCCACGGCCGATCCCGGCTCGGCCAGGCGGATCTTCTCGGGTCGCACGGTGAACGTGCCGGGGGTTCCGAAGACGCGCTCGGCGACGGCACCCCGGAGCAGGTTCGAGGTACCCACGAACCCGGCGACGAACTCGGTCAGCGGCCGCTCGTAGACCTCCGCCGGGGAGCCGACCTGCTCAATGCGGCCGCGATTGAAGACCGCGATCCGGTCGCTCATCGTGAGGGCCTCTTCCTGGTCGTGGGTCACGTAGATGAACGTGATCCCGACCGCGTGCTGGATCGCCTTGAGCTCGATTTGCATCTCCTCGCGGAGCTTGAGGTCGAGCGCTCCGAGCGGTTCGTCGAGGAGCAGGACGCGAGGCCGGTTCACGAGGGCCCGGGCCAGCGCGACCCGCTGGCGCTGGCCGCCCGAGAGCTGGCTCGGGCGACGCTTGTCGAAGCCCTCCAGGCGGACCATCCGGAGCGCGTCTGCCACCCGCTCGCGGCGCTCGGCGGCGGGCACCTTGCGGATCACCAGGCCGTAGGCGACGTTCTCGCTGACGTTCATGTGCGGGAAGAGGGCGTAATCCTGGAAGACGGTGTTGACGTCCCGCTCGAACGGTGCCGCCCTGCTGACGTCCTCGCCCTTGAGCAGGATCCGGCCGCTCGTCGGCAGCTCGAACCCGGCGATCATCCGGAGGGTGGTGGTCTTGCCCGATCCGGATGGGCCGAGCATCGAGAAGAACTCACCGTCGGCCACGTCGAGATCGATCCCGGCCACCGCCTCGACGTCGCCGTAGCGCTTGACCACCGCCTCCAGGCGGACGGCAGAACCGGCCGCGGCGCTGTTCGGCGGACGTGCTCCGGTCTCGGCCGGCCGGTCGGAGTTGGGCGGGATCGCCAACGTTGCCTCGAGTGAGCAGCATCCACGCCGGAGCGTTCCGATGGACGTCCGGGATGGCGCGCACTGTGCAGAATCTCGACCGCCGGTGTCAAGGTGGGCGACCTTTTAGACTGCCCTCGTGCGCACGGATCGGAACAGCTCGCCGGCCCGCCGTCGCCGGGCCGTCGGGTGGGCGATCAGGCCGGCCATGCTGGCCCCCCTGCTGATCGGCTTGCTGGTCGTCGCCTGCAGCGGAGATGCGACCGCCACGCCGCCCATCTCGCCAGGCACGTCGGGCAGCCCGCGCGACGTCAACATCATCGCCAAGGACTACTCGTTCCTGCCGCCCGAGGTCGACCTCGTACCCGGCGAGACGGTCCTGCTGCATGTCATCAATGGGGGCCTCGACATCCACGAGGTCGTGATCGGTGACCCGGCCGTCCAGGACGCGTGGGAGGCGGCCGAGTCCGCCGCGGCCAATCCGCCGCCTGGTCCCACGCCCCTCGTCACGGTCCCGGCGGGCAGCGCCGGCTTGCGCATCGTCGTCCAGTCCGGCCAGCGCGTCGACCTGCTGTGGACCGTGCCGGCCAATCCCGGCCCGCTCTTGATTGGCTGCCACATCGCCGGGCACTGGGCAAAGGGCATGCAGGCCGCGATCCGGTTCGTCCAGCCTGGTGCCCTGGCTTCTCCCGGCTCGGTCTCCAGCCAGCCGTAGCGAGTCCGGAATGCTACCCTGAAGCCCGCCTCGAAAACGAGCAGTCAGGAGTGGAGAGCCGGATGACCTACGTGATCGCGGAGCCGTGCGTCGACGTGATCGACCAGTCGTGCGTATCCGTCTGTCCCGTCGACTGCATCCATTTCGAGGAAGGGCTCGACCGGAAGCTGTTCATCGACCCCAACGAATGCATCGACTGCGGGGCCTGCGAGCCTGAGTGCCCGGTCAACGCGATCTTCCCCGAGGAGTCGCTGCCCGCCGAGTGGGCCGCCTACACCACGATCGATGCGACCTGGTTCACGAACCGCGAGGCAGCCCGGATCGCCCAGGACGCTGCCAAGCCGCGCTGATCGGAGCATGCCAGGGCTGACGAGCAGCCCCGGACTGGACTCGGACATGAGGATCGTCTCACTCCTGCCGTCGGCCACCGAGATCGTGTGCGCCCTGGGCCTCGTCGATGAGCTCGTAGGGATCACCCACGAGTGCGACTGGCCGCCGGAGGTCGCCGGCATCCCGGTGATGACCAGCAGCGTCCATGAGCTGGCCAACGCCTCGAGCCGTGAGATCCACCGGCTCGTGGAACGCTCGGTTCATGGCGGCTCGTCCCTGTATGCGCTCGACGAGGCGGCCATGGCGGCCGCCGAGCCCGACCTGATCCTCACCCAGGAGCTGTGCACTGTCTGTGCGGTCGGCTATCGCGAGGTGAACGAGGTCGCCCGGCGGATCGACGCAGAGATCACCGTCGTCTCGCTCGAACCCACCAGCCTGGAAGGAATCTTCAACACGATCGCCACCGTGGGCGCGATGACCGATGCCGAGGACGAGGCGGTGGAGGTGGTCGGCGGCCTGCGTGAGCGGCTCGGACGGATCGAGACGCGGGTGGCCGAGCGGCGTGCGGCCGGCCGGACCCCACCCCGGGTGGTCGGCCTGGAGTGGCTCGACCCGCCGTTCGCAGTCGGCCACTGGGTGCCTGAGCAGATCCGTCGAGCTGGAGCGTGGGACCTGCTGGGCGCCGAAGGCGACCGGTCGGTCGAGACGAGCTGGGACGCCGTCCGGGATGTGGACCCGGAGATGCTCGTCCTGATGCCCTGCGGGTTCCACCTCGAGGACGGCCTCGTGGCCTGGCGCGCAGCCCCGCGACCGCCTGCCTGGGAAGAGCTCAGCGCTGTTCAAGCTGGACGGGTCTTCCTGGTCGACGGCTCGGCGTACTTCAGCCGGCCCGGACCCCGGGTGATCGATGGTGTCGAGCTCCTCGCCGAGCTTTTCGACCCTGAGGGCAGCCCGGGCAGCGCTCCGTTCGCCAGCTGGACCCGGGTCGAGTAGGCGCGTGGTCTTCCGGGCGACGTTCGACTGCCTGTGGTGCGGAACGGCCCACGAGGTGCGCTCGGCGGATGACCTGGAGGGCTTCGCCCAGCTCTGTCCGGCATGTATCGGCCGGGCCGGCGAGAACGGGTTCCTGCGCTTCCGCCTGAAGGCGGCCCTGGCCGAGCGCACGACGGCCGCCGCGGTCCAGGCCGGCGGCCCGCCCGCCGAAACGCCGCCCGTGGCCGCGATCGAGGACCTGTCCGAGGAGATGCGCGCCTACTACGCGGCCCGGACCGCCGAGTACGACGACTGGTACCTGCGGACGGGCCGCTACTCGCGCGGACCTGTCCACGACCTCGCCTGGAACGCCGACCTCGATGCCGCCACGCTGTGGCTCGATGACCGCCCGATCCACGGTGAGATCGTCGAGCTGGCGGCCGGCACGGGCTGGTGGTCCACCCTCCTCGCGGGCAAGGGCGTGCTGTCGATCTACGACATCAACGAGGGCCCCCTCGATCGCGCCCGGGACCGGCTCCTGGCCCACGGCCTGCGGGCCCACATCCACGTCCGCGACGCGTGGGCTGAGCCCGATCGCCAGGTCGACGTCCTGTTCTGCGGCTTCTGGCTGAGCCATGTGCCGCGCCATCGGCTGGCCGAGTTCCTGGCCCTCGCCCGGCGCTGGCTCAAGCCCGGCGGGACCTTCGTCTTCATCGATTCGCGCGCCGATCCCCAGTCCGGCGCCGTCGACCAGGCGGTCTCGGCGGAGGCCGAGATCAGCGAGCGGCGGCTGGCCGACGGCCG
Source organism: Chloroflexota bacterium (assembly GCA_041691435.1). Lineage (GTDB taxonomy): Bacteria > Chloroflexota > Limnocylindria > Limnocylindrales > CSP1-4 > Palsa-1033. Next base: position 18,323 of record JBEPUS010000014.1, on the reverse strand, counting down.
CGAGTTCCGGGTGGTCAAGGTCTTCTGGCAGCCGGCCGAGCTCGAGGCCGCGCTGCTCGCCGCGGGCTTTGTCACGGCCCGGGTGGCGACCACCTCGCGGTTCTTCCTCATCGGCAGCGCCGGGGTCTAGGTTCTCTATACTCCGGCCCATGTCCCCCCTTTCGAATCGCAGGATTGCCACGGTTGGTTCCGGGGTGATGGCCGAGGCCATGATCGCCGGCCTCCTGCGCGGCCAGCTGGTCGAGCCGGGGCAGGTCACGGCGAGCCATCCCCGCCAGGAGCGCCGCGAGGAGCTCGAGCGCGACTATGGGATCCGGACCGTGGCCGGCAACCTCGAGGCCATCGACGGAGCCGACGTCATCCTGCTCGCGATCAAGCCCCAGATGCTCGGCCGCGTCGGCGCCGAGCTGCGCGCGAAGCTGCGCCCCGGACAGCTCGTCCTGTCGGTGATCGCGGGGGCCACCACCGTTGCGCTCGAGGGCTGTCTCGGCCATCAGCGGATCGTCCGGAGCATGCCCAATACGCCCGCTCGTCTCGGGCGGGGGATGACCGTCTGGTTCGCGACGCCGGAGACCACCCAGGAGCAGCGCGCCCAGGCGCGGGCCCTCCTGCAGGCACTGGGCACCGAGCTGGAGGTGGACGACGAGAAGTTCGTGGCCATGGCGACGGCTGTCAGCGGGACGGGTCCCACGTATGTCTTCCTCGTGATGGAAGCGCTGATCGATGCCGCGGTACACCTCGGGTTCCCGCGCCATGTCGCCCACGATCTGGTCGTGGAGACCCTCGAGGGCAGCACCCACTTCGCCAAGCACAGTGGCGACCACCCGGCCGTCCTGCGGAACATGGTCACGTCACCCGGGGGAACGAGCGCGGCGGCCCTCCACGAGCTCGAGTCGGGGCGCCTGCGGACCGTCTTCTCCGAGGCGGTCTGGGCGGCCTACCGGCGCACGGTCGAGATCGGCGAGCAGCTCGAAGCCAGCGTGGAGCGCGATGCCCACCAGCGCACGGCGTCCAGATCTCGATCGGCGGACCGGGCCCGAAATTGACGCTGGACCTGCGCCGGGCGCCGCTCGGCGATCTGCGGGCCCTTGACCTGCGCGCCCGCGACCGCGACTTTGGCGCCGACGGACGGGCCATCTTCGATCGCTTCCAGGCGACCTGGGCCGGTCTCGACGACGCGGCATGGCTGCTGCCAGGTGCCTCGCATTCAGACGCCGGCGGTCCCGACTGGTCGTACCGCGACCACGTCGCCCACCTGGCGGGCTGGGCCGAGCTGGGGGTCGAGATCGCCAGGACGGGCCTCGAGAAGGATCAGTGGCCGACCGACGAGGAATATGGCGACTTCGACCAGTTCAACGAGGCCCTCCGCGAACGCTGGACCGGCGTTGCCCCCGCCGAGGTCCGGACCCGGTTGATCAGCGCGACCGAGCTCCTGTCCGGGCTGGCCGGCCGGCTCTCGCCGGAGGTCCTGCGGGGCGACGATGCCTGGGGCTGGATCTACATGACCCTCCATGGCCACCAGCTGGACCACCTCGGGCTGGTCGAATCATGGGCCGATCGGCTCCGTGCCAGGCAGGTCGAGGGCGACCCGTTCGGGTCGGACCCGATGACCGGCACGGGCAACCCGGCGGGCGACCAGGCGGCGTTCTGGGCGGAGGAGGCCGACGTCTTCGCCGCCTTCAGCCGGCTCATCGACCAGGTGCCGGCCGATCTCCGGGATGTCTTCGTGGTCACCCCGGACTGGTCGCTCAAGGACCACCTCGCTCACGTCGGCAGCTGGTTCGAGGAGGGCGCCGGAGCGATCGAGGAGCACCTCCGCGGCAGCGGCTGGCGGAGTGGGCCGGCCGAGGGCCTCGACGCCTGGAATGCGCGCAATCTCGAGGCGCTGCGGCCGTTACCGTGGGCCCAGCTGCGTCTCCGCCTGGACGTGGCCCGCCAGCGCATCCGGGCCGCCGCCCACGAGCTGGACCAGGCCGACTTCCGTTCATCGGACGGCTGGGACTGGACGTACTGGGACCTGGCCGGCCATGTCCGCGCGCACCTCGCGATGATCGCGCCGTGGTCTGTCCGGACGGCCTGGCCACCGGCTGAGCACTGACCCCGCCAATGCCCGACCCGACGCCGCCGATCGCCGCCGCTCCAGCCGACGGGCTGACGATCGAGCGCATCCTGGCCGTCGACCCGGCTCGGGAATACCGGCTCGATCCGCGCGATCGGTTCGTCGCCTGCACGCGGGAGGCCGGCGGTGCTCGGCAGCTCTTCCTCTTGCCGCTGCGCGGTGGCCAGGCGGTCCAGCTCACGGCGTCGGAGAAGCCGGTCAGCGATCCGCAGTGGGCGCCGGATGGCCGCCGCCTGGCGTTCGTTCGCGACGGCTCGATCTGGGTCATCGAGGCGGATGGCTCGCGTCAGGTCCAGGTCACCGAGCACCCAGCCGGCAACAGCCGGCCGCAGTGGAGCCCGGACGGCCGCAGGCTGGCCTTCGTGTCCCGGCGCCGGGGCTGGTCGCAGGTCTGGTTGATCGATGCGCCGATTCCCCACCGCGGCCGGCCGGCGAGCCACCCGAAGCCCGCTGAGCCGGTCCCGCTCACGCCGGCCGGCACCGACATCGACGACTACGCGTGGGCGCCTGATGGGCTCCGGATCGCCGTCGCCAGCCAGCGTGAATCGGATGCCTGGCGCTCGACGGTCGCCGTGGTCACGATCGCCACGGCCAGTGAGGTTCGGATCGAGGCCAATGGCGCCTCGGAATGCGGACCGCGCTGGTTGCCCGATGGATCGCTCCTCCTCCTGTCCGACGCCGACGGCTGGTTCCAGGTTGTCCGGGTCGGGCCGGACCTGGTTGGGCGCAGCGCGCTGACGAGCGGCTCGCAGGAGCATGGCGAGCCGAACGGCGCGTTCGGGACCGTGCCGCTGCCCTCGCCTGACGGACGCTGGTTCAGCCACATCGCCGTCCACGACGGCGAGCTCGACCTGATCGTCGCCCCGCTCGGCGGCGGCGCCGGCCGGCCCATCCAGCCGTGGCCCGGCGTCTGGCGAGCGATCGGCTGGCTGGGCGACGGCACGCAGCTCGTGGCGATCGGCGAGAGCGAGCGCCAGCCGCAGGATCTGTGGCTCCTGCCCGTGCCCGGCGCCGCCAGCGACCGTGAGCGGCCGCGTGCGCTGACCGAGTCATTGCCGGGCGTCCTGCGTCGCACGCACTGGGCCGGGCGCGAGCGGGTTCGGTTCGCTGCGCGCGACGGCCTGCCGATCGAGGCGACGCTCTGGCGGCCTGCGGGCGCCACCGGCAAGCGCGGAGCCACCCAGGTTCCGGCGATCGTCTACGCCCATGGCGGGCCGACCTGGCAGAACGAGCGGATCTGGCTGCCCTTCAAGCAGCTTCTCGTCCAGGAGGGGTTCGCGGTCATGGATGTCGACTTTCGCGGGTCGACCGGCTATGGCCGAGCCTTCCGCGAGGCGAATCGCGGTGAGTGGGGCCACGCCGACGCATTCGACTGCATCGACGCCGGGCACTGGCTGGCAGATCAACCGTGGTGCAATGGCCGGCTGGCCGTCTATGGCGGCTCGTACGGGGGCTACATGACCCTGTGCTGCCTGGTCGAGGAGCCCGCCCTCTGGCAGGCGGGCATCGACCTGTATGGCGACTCCGAGATCGCCGAGAGCTACCGCCACGGCGACCGGCCGGGCCGGATCGACCTTCACCGGCAGATGGGCAACCCCGACGACCCGGCCGCCGCGGCCCTCTTCCGGCGCGGCTCGCCGCTCTACCAGGCCGAGCGGATCCAGGCGCCCCTGCTGATCCTCCACGGCCGCGAGGACCACCGGGTCGTGCCCCTGATGAGCGAGAAGATGCTCGAGGCGCTGGTCATCGAGAACAAGCACCACGAGATCCACTGGTACGACGGCGAAGGCCACGGCTGGGAGCAGCGGACGAACCGGCGGGATGCCTTCGAGCGCATCCTGGCGTTCGTGAAGCTGCACGTTCGCGCCGGCATCCCGAACAGCTGATATGCCACCTGTCCGCGAGCTGCCGGAGCGGGCGATGCGCGCGACCCTCCTGTCCCTGTCGCACCGGCCCAGCCTTGGGCGGCTCGCGACCCGGCTCTCGTTCACGCGCTCGATGGTCAGCCGATTCGTGGCGGGCCAGACGCTCAGCGAGGCGCTCGATGCCCTCGATCGGCTCAAGGCGTCCGGTCGGCGGACCACCGTCGATGTCCTCGGCGAGTCGGTCCAGTCGGAGGCCGCCGCAGCCGGCTCGGCCGACCGCTACCTGGAGCTCCTCGAGGCTCTGGCTGCGCGCGGCCTTGACGGCAACGTCAGCCTCAAGCTCAGCCAGATGGGCCTCGACCTGTCGCCCGAGATCTGCCGGGCGAACGTGGCCCGGGTCTTCGAAGCCGCCGCGCGCCACGGGGCCTTCGTCCGGATCGACATGGAGGACCACGCCCGGACCGATGCGACCCTGGCCATCTGGCGCGATCTCCGTCCGCTCAACCCGGCGAGCGGGGTTGTCATCCAGGCCGCCCTCCGGCGGAGTCCCGACGATGTCGGCGCGCTGATTGCCGAGGGGGCGCCCATCCGGCTGTGCAAAGGCGCCTACCGCGAGCCCGCCAGCGTCGCCTTCCCCACGAAGGCCGAGGTCGACGCGGCCTACCGCGAGCTGCTCGGGCGGCTCCTGCGCGAGGGGACGAGCCCGGCGCTGGCGACCCACGATCCGCGGATGATCCAGGCGGCGACCGACCTCGTTGAGCGCGAGGGCATCGCCCGTGATCGATTTGAATTCCAGATGCTCTTCGGCGTGCGGCGCGACCTGCAGGAGCAGCTCGTGGACGCCGGCTATCGGGTCCGGATCTACGTCCCCTACGGGCGCGAGTGGTATCCGTACTTCATGCGCCGGCTCGCCGAACGTCCCGCGAACGTGATGTTCATCCTGCGCAGCATCGCCCGCGAGGAACGCCGCAAACCATCCTAGTGACGCCGGCGGAGTCCTGGAATCACAACGGACCGCCGGGTTGACCGACGGTCCGTGCGACCAGGTTCAGATCACCGGGTGGTGATCAGTTACCAGCGTCGCCCCGCTTCGAGCACGACAGCCGAGCTGGCGAGCGTTCCGAGGGCGAGCAGGACCCGAAAGGCCTGCGACTTGAGCAGCTTCTTCATGATCGACCCACCTTGTCCGTTCACCGAGCGACGTCCGTCGTTCCTGGGCCGATGCTGCACGGGGACAGGCGCGCGGACCATCAGCCGGGAGTACCGGTGGGCCCCGCCAGACAGGGGAGTTGCCGGGCCGCACCAGGCGCCGGCCGGGCCCTCGATTGCGCCCGGTCAGGCGGTCCTCGTGCGCTCCGCGACGGCCGCCCGCAGCTGGATCGCGTGCTCCTCGAGGTGGCCGACGACGAAGCGCGGCAACATTGCCTCGACGGTCATCTCGCCCAGCCGCGGGTGCAACCCGCGCTTCTCCCAGTCGGCTGCCGATAGCGCCGGCAGGCGGGCGGCATAGCGCGTCACGCTCGACTGGATACGGCCGATCAGCTCGCCGGGCGGCAGGCTCCGGTCACGTTCGATCGTCAACGTCCTGAGCGGATCCGTGGCAACCCGCCCGAACGGCACCGGCTCGGGCGAGCCATTGACGACCCGTTCGATCTCGCCGAGCCAGTACTGGAGCATCTCCGCGACGTGGGCAAGGACCTCGGGGGCGCCCCACTCGGCCTCTGGGCCCTCGCCGGCAGCCAGGCGCACGGGCCATGGTCGAGCCGCCTCGATCGGACCTCGCAGCGCGCCGATCTCGGCCGCGGCCTGGGTCATCCGGGTGCCGTCGGTGGCCCGCTCCGCGGGCAGTGCCGGGGGTGTCGTCATGGCTGCATCGTACCCGGTCGGACGGGGTGTATCGTCGAAGGCCACAGGACCGCGGGTCGCACGGTCGACCCGCGCCACCGCTTGCCACATGGAGGCAGCAGGACGGCCATGACAGGGACCGCGGAGCGTCAGTCTGCGCTCGGCACTGCCAATCAGGCAGGCGCCGTCATCAACAAGGATGCCTACGCCCAGGCAGCGGATTTCCTGCCGCTCAAGGGGATCGATCACGTCGAGTTCTGGGTCGGCAATGCCCGCCAGGCGTCGGCCTACTACCGAGCCCTGTGGGGCTTTGGACCCGTGGCCTTCGCCGGCCTCGAGACCAAGGTCCGCGACCGGGCGAGCTACGTCATGGTCCAGAACGGGATCCGTTTCGTCTTCACCGCGCCGTTGACCCCCGACGGCGAGATCGCCGAGCATCTACGGCTGCACGGCGACGGCGTCCACGACATTGCCTTCGCGGTCGACGACGTCGAGAGCGCCTGGCGCGAGACGACGAGCCGGGGGGCCATCGGCGTGCTGCCTCCGACCGAGCTCGACGGCGGCGAGGACGGCGTGCTCCGCCGGGCCACGATCCGGACGTACGGCGAGACCGTCCATTCGTTCGTCGATCGCAACGCCTATCACGGCGTCTTCGCGCCGGGCTACCGGCCGGTCAAGCGGCCGGCTCGGGCCGCCGGTGGCCTGAGCCTGCTCGAGGTGGACCATTGCGTGGGCAACGTGGGCCTGGGCGAGATGGACACCTTCGTCGACTTCTATCGCGATGTCCTTGGCTTCGCCCAGCTCATCCACTACGACGACAAGGTGATCCACACCGAATACTCGGCCCTGATGTCCAAGGTGATGACGAACGGCAACGGCCGGATCAAGTTCCCGATCAACGAGCCGGCCACCGGCAAGAAGAAGAGCCAGATCCAGGAGTTCCTGGACTGGTACCTGACCCCCGGCTGCCAGCACATTGCCCTGCGGACCGAGGACATCGTGACCACGGTCACGCGCCTGCGCGACAACGGCGTCGAGTTCCTCGGCCTGCCCCACGAGTACTACGCCGGCCTCGCGCAGCGCGTCGGCGATGTCGGCGTTCCGATCGCGACGCTCGAGGAGCTGGGGATCGAGGCGGATCGCGACGAAGAGGGCTACCTCCTCCAGATCTTCACCCGGCCGGTCCAGGATCGACCGACGTTCTTCTTCGAGATCATCGAGCGCCATGGCTCGCGTGGCTTTGGCGTGGGCAACTTCAAGGCCCTCTTCGAGGCGATCGAGCGCGAGCAGGCGAACCGGGGCAACCTCTAGGCGTCCCGGGTCGCGATCGCGAGCGCGAAGATCGGCCGGGCGCCCGACAGGCCCTTGAGCTCGTGCAGGCCACGGTCCTCGAAGGCCAGGCCTGAGCCGTCGAGGAGGTCCCGGGTGGTCCCGCTCACCAGGACCTCACCGGGGCTGGCCAGGGCGCTGACCCGGGCGGCGGCATGGACCGCGATTCCCCGGACGCTGCCGCCGACGATCGCGATCTCGCCCGTATGCAGGCCGGCCCGCAGCTCAATCCCCAGGTCGGCGACGGCGCCGACCATCGCGCCGGCGCAGTTGACGGCCCGCGCGGCGCCGTCGAACCGGGCAAGGAAGCCATCGCCGGTCGTGACCACTTCGACGCCCCGGAATCGATCGATCTCCAGGCGCATTCTGTCGTTGTGCTCGAGCAGCAGGCGCTGCCAGGCTGCGTCGCCCAGCCGGGCGAGGGCGGCGGTGGAATCGACAATGTCGGTGAACAGGATCGTGGCCAGGACTCGCTCGTCGGTCGTGACGGGGGCGGCACCGTAGGTCCGAGCGCTGGCGAACTCGGTTGTCACGAAGGTCTCGTTGCCAACGACCCAGCCATCGTGGCCGGCCGGGATCTCGTACGCGTCGCCGGGGCCGATAACCAGCTCGCTGCCGTCATCGAGCTGGAGGTGGAGCCGGCCGCTGGTCACCATCCCGAGATGGCGGACCTGGCAGCTGCTGGTGCCAACAAGCGGTCCCACCTCCACCGACCAGCGCCAACCCGGCTCGTAGACGATCCGGCCGATGGCCGTCTCATCCAGCTCCACCACCTCGACCCGGCCGTGCGGGAACTGGCGGACCTGGTCGGGGGTATCGAAGCTCTTGCGCTGGAGCCTGGGCATCGTCGCATTGTGCCGCGCGGGGGCAGCCGTCGCTAGACTTTTGGGGATGATCGTCGCCCACGTCCGCGAGCTGCACGCCCCCGCCGGCACACCCTGGCGGCTGGCGGCCGCATTGCCCGGGACCGGCTCTGAGCGCTGGCTCGACCTCGAGGTCGCGCGCCGCCGAATCCTCTCCGCAGACCCTGGCCGAGCCCACAATTCGAGCCTCTTCCGAACGCCGCTCACGACCCTGGACGCCCACCTGGCGGCTGGCCAGCGCGTGGCGACCCTCGGCGAGCTCGTCGAGGCGTTCGAGCCTCGGGTCGAGGACGACGAGGCCGTGCTCGACGCCGCCGACCTGCGCTTCGGGCCGCCGATCCTGCGGCCGACCAGCCTGCGCGACTTCTACGCGTTCGAGGGCCACGTCGCGACGATGTGGGCCCGCAGGGGGAACCCGGTTCCGGAGGCCTGGTACCGGCTGCCGATCTTCTACTTCAGCAACGTCTCCGAGGTTCGCGGGCCGGGCGACCCGGTCTGGGCGCCGCGGGGCTCGGCCGAGCTGGACTATGAGCTCGAGGTCTGTGCGCTCGTCGATACGCCCGGCCGTGACCTAGGGGAAGCCTCGGCCGAGGGGGCGATCGGCGGATACCTGGTCCTCAACGACTGGAGCGCGCGTGACCTGCAGCGCGAGGAGACCGCGGTGCGCCTGGGCCCGGCCAAGGGCAAGGATTTCGCCAGCTCGATCGGGCCGTGGCTGGTCACCCCGGACGAGCTCGTCGATGCCCGGCGGCCCGGCAGCACGGGGCCTGACCTCACCCTGACCGCCGCCGTGAACGGTATCGAGCTGTCCCGCGGCCGCTGGTCGGATGCCCATTTCTCGGTCGGGCAGATGCTCGCCCGGGCGTCCGCCGACGTGACGCTTCGACCGGGCGACCTCGTGGGCAGCGGCACGGTTGGCGGCGGCTGCCTCCTGGAGGTTCGTGAAGGCACGCTCGGCCGCTACCTCGAACCGGGCGACGAGGTGGTCCTGCGGATCGAGCGCCTGGGCGCCCTGGCGACGCCGATCGTGGCCCGGCCGACGTGACGAAGCCATTGCCGGCGAACGTCGTGATCGAGCCGATGCGCCCCGGCCACTGGCCGGCGGTCCGGCTCATCCACGAAGCCGGCATCCTGGGCGGCAACGCCACGATCGAGCGCGAACCCGCACCGGACTGGACAACCTGGAGCTCGGCCCATCGGACGGACTGCCGGCTGGTGGCCGCGGATCCGGACCGTGTCCTCGGTTGGGCGGCCCTCAGCCCCTACTCGAGCCGCCAGGTCTATGCGGGCGTCGCATGGCTCAGCGTCTATGTCGCCAGCGATGCGCACGGGCGAGGCATTGGCGGCGCGTTGCTCACCGCGCTGATCGAAGCCTCCGAGGCCGCTGGCATCTGGTCCCTCCAGGCCGGCATCCTCGCCGAGAACCTGGCCAGCCTGGCCGTCCATCGCGCCGCGGGCTTCCGGCGAGTGGGCGTCCAGGAGCGCCTCGGCCGGGACCGGACCGGACGCTGGCGGGACGTCGTCCTGATGGAGCGCCGCAGCTCGGTGCAAGGGATCGGCTGATGGCAGGCAACGCACGGCGCCAGGCTGGCGCGAGGAGGAGACAGCATGTTCTACGTCTCGGCAGGCAGCGTCCCGCACAAGCGCCATACCCAGCATCGCGCAGCGGACGGCGCGCTCTATTCCGAGGAGCTCTTCGGTGTCGAAGGCTTCGTGGGGCGGAGCTCGTTGCTCTACCACATCGAGCCGCCCACGCGCACCCACCGGATCGAGGCCGGTGAGGCGATCGTGGTCGAGGCGGCCGACGATGGCCTCCATCGCCACCGCCTGGTCAAGACCGGCCCGCTCGCTCCGCGGGGCGACGCGCTGACGGGCCGGGTGCCCCTTTTCTTCAACTCGGACGTGACGATGGGCGTCTGCCTGCCGGCCCAGGCGATGGCTCCCGACTCGTTCTACCGCAACGGCGAGGGCGACGAGATGCTCTTCGTCCATACCGGCGAGGGCGTGCTCGAGACGGTCTTCGGAGACCTGCGCTACGGGCCGGGCGACTACCTCGTCGTGCCGATCGGCACCACCTGGCGACTGGTTCCAGACCCGGGCTCTGAGCAGCGCATGCTCTGGCTGGAATGCCCGGGCGAGCTCGAGCCACCCAAGCGCTACCGCAACGACTACGGCCAGCTCCTCGAGCACAGCCCGTATTCGCAGCGCGACATCCGGACGCCGGCGTTCCGTCCGCCAAGCACGGCGAGCGGCGAGTTCCGGGTCGCGGTCAAGGCCGGCGGCCGGCTCACGACCTACTCCTACGCGACGCATCCCTTCGATGTCGTCGGCTGGGACGGCTACCTCTGGCCGTACGCGTTCAACATCGGCGACTTCGAGCCGATCACGGGCCGGGTCCACCAGCCGCCGCCGGTCCACCAGACCTTCCAGGGCCATAACTTTGTGGTCTGCTCGTTCGTGCCCCGCAAGTTCGACTACCACCCGCTGTCAATCCCGGCGCCGTACAACCACTCGAACATCAACTCCGACGAAGTCATCTACTACGTCGCCGGCAACTTCATGAGCCGGCGCGGCGTGGACATCGCCTCGTTTACGGTCCATCCCGCAGGCATCCCCCATGGTCCCCACCCGGGCACGGTCGAGGCTTCGATCGGCAAGGAGCGGACGGAGGAGCTGGCGGTCATGGTCGACACGTTCCGTCCGCTGCGGATGACCCGCCAGGCTGCCGAGCTGGACGACGGCCGCTATCCCTACTCCTGGCTGCCGCCGGCCGAGGGCTCCGACGAGGCCCGCCAGCTGGTCGAGCGCGGACCCGAGGCGTTTCCCGACTGAGCGTGGGGAGCGCCGTCGTTCAAGGCAGTCGCGTCCCTTCGGGTTCCGGCGTGCCTGGCGGTACGTGCACTCGATACAGCAAACGGCTCGTTTTCGGCTAGTTGGCCACATCCACCCTCCTCCGCCGGCCAGATCGCGCGTTCTCGACGTCCCAGGGAACCGAATCCGAGCTCAAGGAAGGCTGGCACGAACCCCGGCGATCTCGGCAATGGCCCCGGCGTCGTTGAAGTCGGCCGTTTGCGGTACTGCGTGCACATCCGTCGCGCGAACCACGAGTCAGGCGCCGCGGCTACTCGTCGGCGATGCGCAGCGGGGCGTGGCCCGCACCTTCAGCCTCGGGCGCACCGCGGCGCAGCTGGGCCAGCACCACCCCGCCGATCACCAGCACGGCGCCGACCAGCTGGATCGGGCCGAGTCGTTCGCCGAGCAGGAGCGCCGCGAGGCAGATCGTCCAGACCGGCTCAACCGTGCTGATCAGCGACGCCTGGGCGGCACCGATCCGGCGCGACCCGGCCGAGAACGTCTGGATCGCCACGAAGGTGCTGATCACCGCGACCGCGAAGATCCCGGGCCAGGCCTGGGCGGGGATCTGACCCGGGGCCACCGGCGTGCCCGTCACGATCGCAATCAGCCAGAAGCCAGCCGCCGTCGAGGTCATCATCAGCGCGGCGGCCGTCGCGCTGCCGGCGCCATTGTCCGACGCATCGCCCACCCGGTCCGAGCGCTCGCCCGAGAGACGCGCCTGGGCCACGATCCAGACCGAGTAGATGACGGGCGAGGCAAGGACCTGGAGCAGGCCGGCCAGCGGCGGCGTCGTTCCGGTCGGGATCCCGCCGATCGCCAGGATCACGCCGAGCAGCGCGAGGCCCAATGCGAGCCACGCTCGCCGGCCTTCCAGGGGACGCCCAAGCCGGAGGGTCAGGACCGCCACGATCGCGGGGTAGATGTAGACGATCAGGGCGGCCAGCGATGCCGAGACCGTCTCCAGCGCGGCGTAGTACGTGCTGCTGTTGCCCAGGTAGACGATCCCCAGGACGAGGGCGACCAGCAGGCGCCGCTGGTCCGTCCGGCGCAGGCCGGCCCGCCGGCCAGGGTCGAACAGGAGCCAGGCCCAGGAGAGGCCCGCGGCAATCGCGAAGCGCCAGCAGAGCAGGGTCAGCCAGCCGACACCCTCGGCGTAGACGGGCTTGGCGAAGAGCGCGCCCGACCCGAACGATGCCGCGGAGACGACCACGAGCAGCACCCCAACGAGCCGGCGGCGATCCACTCACCCGAGCGTAGCAGGGCGGCTGTCCGTGCCGATCAGCCCCGGCACGTGTTCGCACTACACTGGACACGTGACCGAAACAACCGAACGAGCCGTCGCCGAGCGCGTTCCCGCGCTCGCCCGGGAGACCCTCCGGGTGGTCCAGCGGCGCGGCCCGCTGACCGTGCCGCCGGGCACCTCGCTGGCCGACTGCCTGCGGGTGATCCAGCGCTCCGGGGTGGGCGACTCCGTGCTCGTGACCGACGGCCAGGGCCGGCTGGCCGGCGTGCTCACCGAGCGCGACATCTTCGCCCGGCTGGTCGGCGAGCCGGTCGACCTGCGGCGGCCCGTCGAGACCATGATGAACAGCGAGCCGAAGACGTTCACGATCGACCAGACCGTCCACGACGCGATCCAGCTGATGGCCAGCGGCGTCTACCGGAACGTGCCGCTGGTCGATGCAGACCGGCGGGTCGTGGGCATCGTCCGCCAGGTGGACATCCTCAAGTACCTGGCCGAGGCGTTCCCGGAGGAGCTGCTCAACCTGCCGCCCCGGCCGCATCAGCGGATGAAGGAGCCCGAGGGCGCGTGACGACCATCACCCGGGACCCTGCCGATGTCGTTGAGCTCGATCGGGTCACGATCCGCTTCGCCGGCGATTCCGGCGATGGCATGCAGCTCACCGGCACCCAGTTCACCAGGACGGCCGCCGTCTTCGGCAACGACATCAGCACGTTGCCCGATTTCCCGGCCGAGATCCGGGCGCCGGCCGGCAGCCTGCCCGGCGTATCCGGCTTCCAGCTGAGCTTCTCGAGCAGCGACATCCACACGCCCGGCGACGCGCCCGACGTGCTCGTGGCGATGAACCCCGCGGCCCTCAAGTCGAATCTCGGCGACCTGCCGCCGGGCGGTGCCCTGATCGTCAACGAGGACGCATTCACCCAGACCAACCTCAACAAGGTGGGCTACACGAGCAACCCGCTCCTCGACGGCTCGCTCTCGTCGTGGAACCTCTTCTCCATCCCGATCAGTGCACTCAACGCGCGCGCCCTGGACGGCCTCGGCCTGACCAGCAAGCAGGTCGACCTGACCAAGAACTTCTTCGCGCTGGGCCTGATGTTCTGGCTCTACGAGCGCTCGATGGAACCCACGATCAGCTGGATCGATGACAAGTTCGGCAAGCGGCCGGTCATCGCCGAGTCGAACAAGCGGGCGCTCAAGGCGGGCTATGCCTTCGGCGAGACGACCGAGATGTTCCACACCACGTATCGGGTACCGGCGGCCCACCTGCCGGCCGGCACATACCGCAACATCACCGGCAATGAGGCCAGCGCGCTGGGCTTCGTGATCGCCAGCCAGAAGGCCGACCGGCCCCTGTTCTACGGCTCGTATCCGATCACCCCGGCGAGCGACATCCTCCACCAGCTCTCGACCTACAAGAACTTCGGGGTCAAGACCTTCCAGGCCGAGGACGAGATCGCCGCAATCGGCAGTGCCATCGGTGCGAGCTACGGAGGATCGCTCGGGATGACCGGGACGTCCGGGCCGGGGATCGCCCTCAAGTCCGAGGCGATGAACCTGGCCGTGATGGTGGAGCTGCCCCTGGTCGTGATCGACGTGCAGCGCGCGGGACCCTCGACGGGCATGCCCACCAAGACCGAGCAGGCCGACCTGCTCCAGGTGATGTACGGCCGCAATGGCGATTCGCCAATCCCCGTCGTGGCGCCATCAACCCCGGCGGACTGCTTCGCCGTTGCCTTCGAGGCCGTCCGCCTGGCGATCAAGTACATGACGCCGGTGGTCTACCTCTCGGACGCCTTCCTGGCGACCGGAGCCGAGCCCTGGCGCCTGCCTGATGTCGATGCCCTGCCCGACATCTCGGTCGCGAACCGGACCGAACCGGCGGGCTTCTATCCGTACAGTCGCGACCCGCAGACACTCGCCCGGCCGTGGGCGGTGCCCGGCACGCCGGGCCTGGAGCACCGGATCGGCGGCCTCGAAAAGGCCGACATCAGCGGCAACGTCAGCTACGACCCGGACAACCACCACAGGATGCAGACGCTCCGGGCGGCCAAGATCGCCGGGATCGCCGGCGACATCCCCGACCTGGAGGTCTACGGACCGCCCCGGGGCGACCTGCTGATCCTGGGCTGGGGCTCCACGTACGGCTCCATCCGAAGCGCCGTCGAACGGCTGCAGGCCGACGGCAAGTCCGTGGCCCACGCCCATCTTCGCCACCTGAACCCGTTCCCGGAGAACACTGGGGACGTGCTGGCCAGCTACCGCCGGGTCCTGATCCCGGAGCTCAACCTGGGCCAGCTGCTCCTGCTGATCCGGGCCCGTTACCTCGTTGACGCGGTCGGCTACGACCGGGTCCGGGGCAAGCCCTTCCGGATCGCCGAGATCGTGGCCGAGGCCGAGCGCCTCCTGGCCGAGCACTGAGGACCAGGACCGTGACCGAACCCGTCGCTAGCACCCCTCCGCCGGCCCAGCCGCCGCTCAGCGCGGAGAACGCCGCCGTCCTGCTCCAGCTGACGCGCAAAGACTTCGTGTCCGACCAGGAGGTTCGCTGGTGCCCCGGCTGTGGCGACTACTCGATCCTCGCCCAGACCCAGAAGGTGATGCCGGACTTCGGGTTCCCCAGGGAGAACATCGTGTTCATCAGCGGGATCGGCTGCTCCGGCCGGTTGCCGTACTACATGAACACCTACGGCTTCCACACCATCCACGGCCGGGCGCCGACGATTGCCACCGGCCTCAAGGCCGCCCGGCCCGACCTGATGGTCTGGGTGATCACCGGCGACGGCGACGCCCTGTCGATCGGCGGCAATCACATCCTGCACTCGATGCGCCGCAACGTGGACATCAAGGTGGTGATGTTCAACAACCGGATCTACGGCCTGACCAAGGGCCAGGCGTCGCCCACCTCGGAGTTCGGCAAGGTCACCAAGTCGACCCCGGCCGGCACCATCGACCATCCGATCAGCCCGTTGTCGGTGGCCCTGGCCGCCGAGGCAAGCTTCATCGCCCGGTCGGTGGACACGCACACCGAGCATCTCCAGGCAACCCTCAACCGGGTCGGCTGGCACCACGGCTCGGCGTTCGTGGAAGTCCTCCAGAACTGCAACATCTTCAACGACGGCGCGTACCGCGAGTTCACCGACCGCGAGGTCCGCGAGGATCGGATGCTCGTCCTGGAGCATGGCAAGCCGATGATCTTCGGCAAGGACCGCGACAAGGGCATTCGGCTGAACGGCCATCAACCCGAGATCGTCACGATCGGCCAGGACGGCATGACCGAGGCCGACCTCCTGGTTCACGATGAGACCGATCCGCTCATCGCGTTCATGCTCTCGCGGATCTTCTGGCCTGAGTTCCCGGTCCCGGTCGGCGTAATCCGGGACGTCCGCCGGCCCACCCACGACGAGCTGATGACCGCCCAGATCGACGCGGCCGTGGCCCAGCGCGGAACCGGTGACATCCGTCGCCTGCTGACCGGCGGCGAGACCTGGTCGGTGGAGTAGGTGTCGCCAGCGTGACCATCTGCCCGGTCTGCCACCACGAGAACTTCGCCGGTGAGGACCTCTGCGAGGAGTGCGGTGCGGACCTGACCGCCGTCGACCTGCCCCAGGACGCGATCGACTTCCATGGCCGGCTCCTCGGCGAGCATCTCGACGGGCTGGGCGCCAAGCCGCCCCTTACCGTGCCCAACACGATGGCCCTCGACGAGGCGATCCGGCTGATGCACACGACGCCGGTCGACTGCCTGCTGGTGATGAGCGGCGATGCCCTTGCCGGCATTTTCACGGACCGCGACGCCGTCGTCCGGACGACGGGCATCCGGCTCAGCTCGTTCCTCGTCCGGGACTTCATGACCCGTGATCCGGTCGTCCTCCGCCACGACGAGACGCTGGCCATCGCGATCCACAAGATGGCGGTCGGCGAGTTCCGGCACATCCCGATCGTCGAGAACGGCCGGCCGATCGGGGTGGTGGCTGCACCGGACGTCTTCCGGCACATCCTCGACGTGATCGGTTGACGGCCCCGGCCCGTCCGCTGATCCCCGCAGCGCGCTACGCCGAACGGATCGGACAGGCGGCCCACCTGACGGCCGCGGCCGGGCTCGACGCCAGCCTGATCGGGGTGGGCGCCGACCTGCGCTACCTGACCGGCTATGCCGCCATGCCCCTCGAACGCCTCACGATGCTCGCCGTGCCGGCCCGGGGGCCTGCCGTCCTGGTCGTCCCCCGGCTCGAGATCAGCTCCGCCCGATCCTGCCCGGCGGTCGCGTCGGGCAGCCTCGAGGTCGTGACGACCGACGAGACCGAGGACGCGGTGGCCGTGCTCGTCCGGCGGCTCGAGGAACTGCCTGGCCCGGGGTCCGCGTCAGTCCAGCCCGGCATCCGCCGGGTCGCGGTCAGCGATCGGCTCTGGGCGACGTTCCTGCTGCGGCTCCAGGCGGCCCTGCCCGGGGCGGCCTTCGAGCTGGCCTCCACGATCACCCGTCAGCTCCGGATGACCAAGGACGATGACGAGGTGGCCCTGCTCCGCCTCGCCGCCGAGGCGGCCGATCGCGTGATGGGCCAGGTCAGCCACGGCCGCCTGATCGGCCGGTCCGAGGCGGAGGTCAGCCGGGAGATCCGCGAGCGCCTGGTCAGCGAAGGCCACGAGCAGGCGGAGTTCGCGATCGTCGGTTCCGGCCCGAACAGCGCATCACCGCACCACGAGGCCTCGGAGCGACGGATCGAGGCCGGCGAGCCGATCGTGCTCGACATTGGCGGCTCGCTCGACGGCTATGCCTCCGACACCACCCGTGTCGTGTGGGTCACCGGCGGCGACCCGGCGCGCGGGCCCGACGCCGAGTACCAGCACCTGTTCGGCGTGCTCCGCCAGGCCCAGGCCGCGGCAACGGCCGCGGTTCGACCGGGGATCGGCTGCGAGGAGCTCGACGAAAGGGCCCGCTCGATCATCACGGCTGCCGGCTATGGGCCCCAGTTCTTCCACCGCCTCGGTCACGGCATCGGCCTGGAGGCCCACGAGGACCCGTATCTCGTGAGCGGCAACCCCGAGCCGCTCCGGCCGGGCTACGCGTTCAGCGTCGAGCCCGGCATCTATTTCGAAGGCCGCTACGGTGCACGCCTGGAGGACATCGTGGTCTGCGGCCCGGCCGGCCCGCGGGTGCTGAACCAGTCGCCGTTGGACCTGCAGGTCGTCGACGGGCGCTGAGACGCCTGCCTTCCTGGACGGGCGGTGGGGCCGGATCAGGCCGGCGCGGTATCATCGGCCGATCGGAGCGCCCACCCGATGGGCGTCGACCAGCACTCGATCGGACTCATGTCGTCTCAATCAACTCGGCTCCGCGGATGAGCCGTCACGCTCGATATCGCCTCGGCGATGGACGTCGCCCCGGGCCGGCGGCCCGCACCGATGACGCCCCGCCCGTGCGCCTGGCCATTCCGGTCCCGCCGCGGGGCGCCGAGCCCCGGCCGGCAGCGCCCATCGCCCCGCCGGCGGATCCCGGCCCGGGCCAGGAAGTCCCGCCGGTCATGCCGATGGCCGCACTGCACCTGCCGACCGCTATCGCCGGCGCCGTGGACGAGCCGGCCGGCCCCAGCGCGGGCTGCACCCCGGCCCAGCTGCGCCGGTTCATCAAGAGTCGCGCCTACCTGCCGGTTCACGAGATCCGACGCCGGTTCGGGATCGGGACCGCCGATGACGACGTAACCGGCTTCGCGATCGAGAATGGCCGTGTCTTCGTCGGCCTGCCCCAGCGCGAGGGTCGGATCCTGGGCGAGCTGGTCCGGGCCGGCGAGGTTGGCTACGAGCTCCAGCTCGATCCCGAGGCTCCGATCATCGTCGGCGTCTACCCGATGCGACCGGTCACCCGCCAGTAGCCGACGCGGGCGGTGTCGCCAACACGACACATTGGGCGTCGCCGAAATCGCTGGACTCGGCCCGGGCCGTCGGCCAAGATTGGCGCAGAGCCCCGGTCCAGACCGGCGGCACCACCGGGCTACCGGCGGGGACAAAGGAGACGATGATGCCAAAGGCGCGTAACACTCCGGACGAGTTCAAGATGCAGAACACCAAGGCCCCCCGGGCGACCGAGGCCAACATCCGGGCCCCCCGGGCGTCCGAGGATGACGTCGAGGGCCACAGCCTGAAGGCGCCCCGGGCGACCGAGGCCAACATCCGGGCCCCCCGGGCGTCCGAGGATGACGTCG
>JBEPUS010000013.1:0-24972 GCA_041691435.1 Chloroflexota bacterium | reverse complement strand
TTCATGATGGATCTCGACCGCGAGCTGTGGCGCCTGGGGATCCCGGCCAAGACGCGCCACAACGAGGTGGCACCCGGCCAGTTCGAGATGGCGCCCGTCTACGAGCCCACGTCGGTTGGCTCCGATCACAACATGGTCGTCATGAGCATGATGCGGCGCCTCGCGCCCCGCCACGGCCTGATGTTCCTGATCCACGAGAAGCCGTTCGCCGGGATCAACGGCTCAGGCAAGCACAACAACTGGTCGATGGCGACGGACGAGGGCGAGAACCTGCTCGACCCGGGCAACGACCCGCATGCCAATGCCCAGTTCCTGGCGTTCCTTGTGGCGGTCATCCGGGCCGTCCACGTCCATGCCGACTTGCTTCGGGCGAGCATTGCCGACGCCGGCCAGGACCACCGCCTCGGGGCAAACGAGGCGCCGCCGGCGATCATGTCCATCTTCCTCGGCTCGCAGCTGGCCGACGTCGTCGAGCAGCTGGGCAAGGGCGCGCCCTCGGCTTCCAAGCAGGGCGGCTCGGCCGATCTCGGGGTCACCTCACTGCCGGTCCTGCCGAAGGATGCCACCGACCGCAACCGAACCTCGCCGTTCGCATTCACCGGCAACAAGTTCGAATTCCGGGCCGTGGGCTCATCAGCCCCGATCTACTGGCCGCAGACCGTGCTGAACACGGCGGTCGCCGATTCACTTGCCCAGCTTGCCGACGAGCTTGAGAAGCTCAAGCACGGCGACTTCGCCGGCCTGACCAAGATCCTGTCCGCGATTGTCAAGGCCAACAAGCAGGTGCTCTTCGAAGGCAACGGGTACTCCGAGGAATGGCACGCCGAAGCGGCCCGGCGGGGCCTGCCGAACAACCGGACGACGGTCGACGCTCTGCCGGCCCTGACCACGGACAAGGCCAAGGAGCTCTTCTCGAAGTATGGCGTCCTCTCGGAGCGCGAGCTCGCCTCGCGCGTGGAGATTGCCTGGGAACGCTACGTCAAGGTCCAGAACATCGAGGCCAGCTGCGCCCTGGACCTGGCCTCGACGATGATCGTGCCGGCCACGGCCAAGTACCTTGCGCAGCTTGCCGGAGCATCCTCGTCACGCGGGATCAACAAGGTCTGCGAGCGAATCTCCGAGCTTGCCGACACGCTCGTCGACGCGATCGGCACGCTCGAGCATGCCCAGCATGTGGCCCACGATGCCGGTTCGGTGCAGGCCGAGGCCCGGGTCTTCTGCGACGAGGTGATTCCCGCCCAGAACGCCCTGCGCGAGGTCGCCGACACGCTCGAGGGGCTGGTCGACGACGAGCTCTGGCCACTGCCCAAGTACCGCGAGCTGCTCTTCCAGTACTGAGGCTGGCACCGGGGCGAGGGCGCCGGGTCGCCACGGCGCCGGCAAGCCTTCATGCGGCCTCGGCCGGGTCGCCAGGGCCCCGGGTCGCCAGAGCCCTGGGTCGGCAGGAACCTTCTCGTGGCCGCGGCCGGGTCGATTTGCATGGGACGCAAGTAACCGACCACCCCGGAGCCAAACTGGTCGGGATCTTGCGGTGGGTGCAAGAAGGCGACCCGATTGAGCGCAAATCGTTGCAACTGAGCCCGAACCGGCCCGGATCAGCCTCCAAACAGGCCGGAATCGGGCGCGGGTCGTCGGTTACTTGCGCCTGGTGCAAGCCGACTTGACACCGCTCGGTCTCGCGGCGCACATTGCGGCACTGCGTCCCGCTATCCGAGACAGGAGCGTTGTTGATGACCGAGGCACGACCCGCGAGCGATCCGCATCCTGACCCTGCCGGAAAGGTCGTCGGACTGTTCCATGGCGGCGTCACGGTGACGGACCTCGACCAGGCGGTCGCGTTCTATCGGGACATTCTCGGCTTCGAGCTCGCAGCCCGGCGCGACGCGACCGAGGACTACTTGCGCGAGATGCACACCCAGCCGTTCACGAAGGTTCGGATGGCCTTCATGGCGATCCCCAACTCGGCCACCATGATCGAGCTCATCGAGTACCAGGGCGTCGAGACGCATGCGCCCGCCTACCAGCCGAGCGACCCGTCCACCGGTCACCTGTGCTTCCTGGTCGATGACATCCATGCGGTGGACGCGCGCCTGCGGGCGGCGGGCGTTCGCTCGCGTTCCACCGGTCCCGTGCAGATCACCGCGGGACCGAACCTCGGTGGCTGGGCGGTCTACTTCCACGACCCGGAGGGCTACCCGATCGAATTCATCCAGCAAGCCCAGTCCTGAGGTGCTAGCCGAGGCTCCGGCGCGGCGCACCCAGCGATTCGGAGACGGATCGCGCCGCTTGGATCACCAGGGTCATCGCCCGGTTCTGGGCGGAGCCGGTGAACTCGTGCTTGAGGCCGGCCACGCTGATCGCCGCGATCGATTCGCCGGCGGCATCGCGCACGGGCGCCCCGAGGGCGGCCACTCCGACGGTGACGTCCTCCATCGAGACTACGTAGCCCGCGTCACGAGTCCGGAGCACGTCGGCTCGCAGCTGCTCGGCCGAGGTCAGCGTCGCCGGCGTCAGGGCCGGGAACGGGGCGGCGGCGAGGTAGCGCTCCACTTCCGCGTCCGGCAGGTTGGCCAGGAGCACCCGTGGTCCGGCCCCGCAGTACAGCGGCAGGGTTCCGCCGAGGCGCAGGGCCAGCACGTCGACATTCGAGCCGGCAAGGCGGTCGATGCACGTGGCCTGGTGGCCGTGGAGGACCGACAGGAACACTGTCTGGCCGGTCGCTCGGCCGAGTTCTTCGAGGCTTGGTCCGGCGGCTCGACGGAGGTCCAGCCGGCTCTGGACCAGCGACCCGAGCTCCATGAGCCATAGGCCCAGCCCGAACGTCCCGTCCGGCCGCCGGTCCAGCAGGCCCGCGCGCTCCATCGAGCCGAGCACGCGGAACGTGGTGCTCTTGTTGGCGCCGATCCGGGCCGCGACCTCGGATGGGCCGGCACTGCTCATGTCGCCGGCGAACGCCTCGAGGATCGCCTGGACCTTGCCGAGCACCAGGATTCCGTCACGCCGGTCACGAACGCGAGGTGCCCCGTCGTCGGTGCGACGCGAGGTCGCTGGCCCAGCGCTGCCGGGCGCCTTCGTCGCGGTCATGGTTGGACACTATCAGACCGAAGGTTGGTCGAAGAATCGGTCGGCACGCCGCTATAATCGCGCAATGCGCAATTGTGTGCCGCGATGCGGCACAGGCTTCGATCTCACACCGCCGAGCCGGCGACCATGAACGCGGCGTTTGACGTCCTCGCGACCGGGCTCATCTACGCCGAGGGTCCGGTCTGGCTCGGGCCTCGTGACGTGGTCTTTGTCGAGCTCGGATCCCAGCGCATCCAGCGCTGGCGGGATGGCCAGCTCGAGCTCGTCGCCCGCCCTGGGGGAGCACCCAATGGCGCGACACTCGGCGCCGACGGGCGTCTGTACGTGGCCAACAACGGTGGCCTGTATCCGCGGGCAGCCGACCTGCTCGGTCGAGCTAATGACGGAATCACGGGTCGGATCCAGCGCGTTTCACTCGACGGTGTCGTTGAGGACCTGGTGACCAGCCTGCCTCGGCCGACCCCGTGGCGTCCGAATGACCTGCGCTTCGGTCCCGATGGCTGGCTGTATTTCACCGACCCCGGCAACTGGGAAGCGTTCATCGAGCACACGGAGTACGCCGGCGGTGCGCTGTGCCGGGTGCAGGTGGGCGCCGACGGTGTGGGTCCGGTGGAGGTTGTTCGCGACTTCGACGCCTTTCCCAACGGCCTCGCGTTCGGCCCAGACTGGCGCAGCCTGTACCTGGCCCACTCCGCCAATGGCGTGGTCGAGGTGATGCCCTTCGATGACGGCGTCGTGGGCCCGGCCCGCACCTTCTGCACGGTGCCCGAGGGCGGACCCGATGGGATCACGTTCGATGCGGACGGCCGGCTGTACGTCTGCGGCAGCGTTTCAGACGACGGTGGCGACGCCATCTACGTCTACGGTCGCGACGGCGATCTGGAGGTCCGCTACGACCTGCCCCACGACGCTGACCCGACCAACCTGTGCATCGGTGACGGCGGGATGTACGTCACCCTCGGCCTGGGCGGCCAGCTGATCTTCATCCACCATGACGCCCAGCCCGCGCCGTTGCTGCCATGACCGGCACACCTCCCGGCACGCCCGCCGGCACGATCGGCGGAGCAGCCCCGATCGGGAGCCCCGGCCAGATCGACGTCGCTGAGCTCCAGGCAGTGGCCCGCCGGGCTCGGAGGCTCGTGGTGCAGAGCGTCGCGCGGGCCGGGGCCGGCCACCTCGGCGGGCCACTGTCGGCGGTCGACGTGCTCGTCGCCCTCTACTTTCGGGTCCTCAACATCCGGCCGGATGAGCCCATGTGGCCGGGCCGGGATCGATTCATCATGTCCAAGGGCCATTCGGCCATCGGCCAGTACGCAGCGATGGCCCTCCGAGGCTATTTTCCCGTCGCCGAGCTGGACACCTTCGATCGCATCGACTCGCGGCTCCAGGGGCACCCCGACATGGCCCTCCTGCCGGGCATCGACATGTCCACGGGCTCGCTCGGGATGGGCCTTTCGGCCGGGATCGGGATTGCTCTCGGAGCGCGGCTGCGGGGCACGCCTGAGCACACCTATGTCCTCCTGGGCGATGGCGAGTGCCAGGAGGGCCAGGTGTGGGAGGCCGCTTTCGTGGGCGCTCGCTACGGGCTCGACAACATCACCGCGATCGTGGATGCCAACAACCTCCAGCAGTACGGCTGGGCCGGATCGGCCATCGAGACGCGCCTGCCGCCGTGGGGTCCGGAGGCCCTCGCCGGCCAATGGGCCGCCTTCGGCTGGACCGTCGTCGAGGCCGATGGCCACGATTTCGCGGACATCGAACGGGCCCTTTGGCAGGCTCGCGGCGGCCCTGGACCGGCCATCGTGATCGCCCGAACGATCAAAGGCAAAGGCGTCTCGTTCATGGAGAACCGCTTCGATTGGCACGCCCGCATCCCGACAGACGTCGAGCTGACGGCGGCCTTGGCGGAGATCGATGGCGACTGACGCCGTTCTCAGTCTGGGCCGCTCACAGCGGGAGACATTCGGGCTCGCGGTTGCCGAGCTGGCCCGCGACAACCTGAACGTGGTGGTCCTGGACGCCGACCTGGCCAATTCGACGAAGGCCGACATCTTTGCCGCGGCCCACCCGGCGCGATTCCTGCAGATGGGCATCGCCGAGCAGAACATGGTCGGCGTGGCCGCCGGCCTCGCGACCCAGGGCTTCATCCCGATCGTCAACACGTTTGCCTGCTTCGCTGTCTATCGCGCCCTCGACCAGGTCCGTGTGCTCGTCGCCCAGCCTCACCTGAACGTGAAGATCGCCGGTGCCTATAGCGGGCTGCTCACCGGGTTCACTGGCAAGACCCACCAGGCGATCGACGACCTGTCCGTGATGCGGGCGATGCCCGGCATGGTGGTCATCGCCCCGGCCGACGAGGCCGAGACGCGCGCCTCGTTGCGCGCCGCGATCGACTACGTCGGACCGGTCTACCTGCGCCTCACGCGCGACCCGGGACCCGTCCTGTTCGCCGGGGAGGACACGTTCGAGATTGGCCGTGCCCGCTGGCTTCGCGACGGGTCTGATGTCGGGATCTTCAGCACCGGCCAGCAGACCACGCGGGTCCTGGCCGCCGCCGAGATCCTCGGACGGCGGGGCATCCAGGCGTCGGTCATCCACGTGCCGACGGTCAAGCCCCTCGACGCGGACCTGATCCGGCGTGCCGCCCAGCGCACCGGCCGGATCGTCAGCGCCGAGGAGCACCTGGTGGTCGGCGGTCTTGGCGCAGCGGTTGCCGAAGTCCTCGGCGAGCAAGGCTCGGCTCCCCACCTGCGCCTGGGAATCCTGGACACGTGGGGCGAGTCGGCCGCGAATGACGACCTCCTTGAGCGCCACGGCCTGTCCGTGGAGCGGATGGTGGAGAGCATCGAGCGGTTCCTGTGCTCGGACAGCCCGGATCCTGGGGCAGCAGCCCATGAGTGAGGTGACCTCGGTGGAGACGACGCTCCTGCCCCGCAATCCGATGGTCGGGACCGCGCCCGGTCATGACCACATCGAGTGGGAATCGGCGAGCGGCGTGACGATTCGGACCGTGGATGGGCGCGAGCTCATCGACTTCACCTCGGGCGTCTTCGTGACCAATACGGGCCACTGCCATCCGCGGGTCGTGGCGGCCGTCCAGGAGCAGGCCGCGAAGCTGCTGAACTGCTATGACGCCCCAACACCGGGACGCACGGAGGTCGCCGAGCGCCTCGTCAGGCTCGCCGGTGCGCCGTTCGACGCGATCTCCCTGATGACCACTGGCGCCGAGGCGATCGATATCGCGGTGAAGGCCGCGCGGGCCTTCACCGGACGCTACGAGAGCCTCTCCTTCGCCAACGCCTTCCACGGCAAGACGCTGGCCACGCTCTCCCTGTCCGGGCTGCCCGGCACTCGCCGAGGCGTGGGCCCGGTGATGCCCGGCGCGATCGTCGGGTTCTATCCCACCTGCTACCGGTGCCCACTCAAGCTGACCTATCCCGAGTGCAGCATCGCCTGTTTCGACGCCACCGAGGAGATCTTCAAGGCCAACACCACGGGCAGCCTGGCAGCGATCGTGGTCGAGGCGTATCTGGGCGCAGGCGGCGCCTACGTGGCTCCGCCTGAGTTCTGGCCGAAGGTGCGCGCCTTCGCGGACGCCCAGGGGGCGGTCCTCATCCTCGACGAGATCCAGACCGGCTTCGGCCGGACCGGCACGATGTTTGCGTTCGAGCAGTTCGGGATCGTGCCGGACATCCTGGTCATCGCCAAGGGCATGGCCAGCGGCCTGCCGATGAGCGCGGTCATCAGCCGCCACGAGATCCTCGAATCGCTGGCGCCAGGGATCCTCGCCAGTACGTACGGTGGCAACCCGTTGTGCTGCGCCGCGTGCCTGGCGACCCTCGACGTCATCGAGGACGAGCAGCTCCCGCAGCGGGCGCTGACCCTCGGCCGGCGCGCCCTGGCCCGAATGTCGGCCTGGGTCGGCCAGATCGAGGGCGTCGGCGATGTCCGGGGCATCGGGCTGGCCTTTGGTATCGAGCTCGTCAAGCCCGATGGCAGCCCGGATCCCGAACGGGCGCTCGGGGTCCTGTATGGCGCCGAACGCGAGGGGGTCGTGACCCTGCCCCCGGCGGGCGCTTCCGGCAACGTCGTGAGGCTGGCGCCTCCCCTGGTCATCTCGGAGGCCGACCTCGATGCCGGCCTCGACGCACTCGAGCGGGCGCTCCGCTCGTGACACCGCGGTTGCGGTCCAGTCTGGAGCCAATTGGAGGAGAGACGACGATGACAGCACTGCTTCAGGGGGCGAATCGAGCGACCGCGCGGACGCGCCTGGCTCGGCATATCGCCGTGGCTGGGGTGATCGCCTCGATCCTGGCCGGTTGTGCCGCGAGTGCAACGGCCCCTGCGGGATCCACGGCGCCCGGCACCTCAGCCGGCGCCTCGAGCGCAGCGGGCGCATCGGGGGCCCCGGCGACTCCGGCCGGAGCGCCCGTGGCGGGCGGCACCCTGGCCATGGCGCGCAACGCCGACGTGCTCAGCTGGGACCCGATCATCCCCACCGACAACCCGTCGATCTGGGCCCAGCTGAACATCTTCGACCAGCTCGTCCGGGTGGGCACGGACGGCAAATCCGTCGACCCGGACCTGGCTTCGACCTGGGACATCTCCCCGGATGGGCTGACCTACACGTTCCACCTGCGCCCCAACCTCAAGTTCTCGGACGGGACCCCACTCAAGGCCAGTGATGCCAAGTTCTCGATCGCCCGGGCGATCAGCGACAAGGCCTCGCTATGGGGCTTCCTCTTCCCGACCGATGTCACGATCGCCACGCCCGACGACGTCACGGTGGTCTTCACCCTCAAGCAGCCCTGGGCACCGTTCCTCGCCGACCTGTCGGTGTTCGCGGCGTCGGTCATCCCGGAGGCCTACTTCAACAAGGTTGGCGCGGCCGGCTTCTCCGACCAGCCGATCGGCTCCGGTCCGTTCGTGATGGCGTCCTGGCAGAAGGGCAACGAGGTCGTCCTCAAGAAGAACCCGCTCTACTGGGACCAGCCCAAGCCCTACCTCGACGAGGTTGACCTGAAGGTTGTGGGCGAGGACAACACCCGGATGCTCCAGGTCCAGTCGGGCCAGATCGACGTTGCCACCGACGTGCCCTTCAACCAGATCGACTCGCTGTCCGCATCTCCGGGCATGGGCGTCCAGCTGGCGCCGGTCATCGGCACCTACTGGGTCCAGTTCAACGAGAAGCTGCCCCAGTTCCAGGACGTGAACGTCCGCCAGGCGATCAACTGGGCCGTCGACAAGAACGCCCTGATCAAGACGGTCCTGTTCGGCCACGCCGATCCAGCCTACGGCTACCTCGGCAACATGCTCTACAGCGACACCACCGATGCGCCCTACGGCTTCGACGTCACCAAGGCCCAGGCCCTCATGGCCCAGAGCAAGTACCCCCAGGGCTTCAGCACGAAGCTCCTGATTGCGTCCGGTGACACGATCGGCCAGCAGGTGGCCGTGATCATCAAGGCCGAGCTGGCCGCGATCGGGATCACGGTTTCGATCGATCAGCAGGAGGCCGCTTCGGCCTTCCAGGCCCAGACCACCGGTGCCTACGAGATGGTCGAGTACTACTGCTCGAGCGACATCATTGATCCGGCCGAGAACACGACCTACGCCGCGGCCGGCAATGGCGGCTCGAGCGCCGTCTACACCAACTACGACAATCCCATGGTCGACACGCTGATCTCGGCATCCAACGTCGAGATTGACCCGGCCAAGCGCGCCGCCGACTATCTCCAGCTCCAGCAGCTCGTCCACCAGGACGCGCCCATGCTGTTCCTGTTCTGGCAGCCGGCCCGGACCGCGATCCGGAGCACCGTGCAGGGCCTTCAGGTCCTGCCGACCGGCAACTACCGGCTGTGGGAGGTCTGGAAGACCAAGTAGAGTCGCAGGGCCCTCCGGGCGTCGGTTGGCGCCGGCGCCCGGAGACCCCTCATGCTCACCTTCCTCGCTCGCCGCTTCGCACTCCTGGTGCCAGTGGCGATCGGCGTCACCCTCATCGTGTTTCTCCTTGTCCGGCTGATTCCCGGTGATCCAGCCGTCAACATGCTCGGGATCCACCAGACTCCGGCCCTGCTGGCCCAGCTCCACGCTCAGATGGGCCTCGATCACTCCCTGCCCGAGCAGTACCTGATCTTCATGGGCCGGGTCCTCCAGGGCGACCTTGGGACGTCCTACTTCTACGGCCAGTCGGTGATCAGCCTGGTTTCCGACCGGCTCCCGCCGACCCTCTTCCTGCTGACCTACGCCAGCGTCCTGACCACGATCGTGGCCTTCCCCGCGGCGATCCTGGCAGCCCTCCGGCGCAACTCGGTCTGGGACCAGGTGGTCCGCTTCACGTTCATCTTCGGGATCAGCCTGCCGGCCTACTGGCTCGGGATCATCTTCATCCTGGCCTTCGCCATCGCCCTGCCGATCTTCCCGGTGGCGGGCTACGGGATCACCTTCCTGGATCACCTGCGCTACCTGTTCCTGCCCGCAGCGACGATCGCCCTGGGGGTGATCCCGCTCGTCCTCCGGGCGATGCGCGCCAGCCTGATCGACGTGCTCCGGGCCGACTACATGGACACGGCCCGGGCCAAGGGCCTGCCGCCGCGGACCGTCCTCCTGCGCCATGGGGTGCGCAACGCGCTCCTGCCTGCGATCACGGTCCTGGGAGTCAACATCGGCTGGCTGATCGGCGGGACGGTGATCATCGAGAACGTCTTCGCGATCCCCGGCCTCGGCCAGCTGATGATCTTCTCGGTGAGCAACCGGGATTACCCGACGATCCAGGCCGTGACCCTCGTCTTTGCCGTCCTCGTCGTCCTCGTCAACCTCGCGACGGACGCGCTCTACCTGATCCTGGACCCGCGCGTTCGGGGCTCGGTTCGATGACTGGCGCCTCAGTGGCTCGAGCCCGGTCCTCGCTCTGGCTGACCTTCCGGGACCTGCCCAGCTCGTTGACGGTCGGGCTGATCCTGGTCGGCCTGATCGTGCTGGTGGCCCTGGTCGGCCCGATCCTGCTCAGTACGGACCCCACGGCCCTGCACCTCGAGGATGCGCTCCTGCCGCCCAGCACGGCGCATTTCCTGGGCACCGACAACTTTGGCCGTGACGTCCTCGTCCGGATCATCTACGGCGCATCGACCGACCTCCAGATCGGCCTCTTCTGCGTCGTCCCGCCGATGATCATCGGCGCGACCCTGGGTGGCCTGGCCGGCTTCTACGGCGGCTGGCTCGACATCATCCTGATGCGCCTCGCGGATGTCGTGGTGGCGTTCCCGTTCTTCGTCCTGGTCATCGCAATCGTGGCCGTCCTCGGCCCCGGGCTCACGAACATGTACATCGCGGTGGCAATCGTTGGCTGGACCGCCTATGCCCGCCTGATCCGGGGCGAGGTCCTGGTCGCCAAGCAGGCGGACTACGTCAACGCCGCCCGTGTGCTGGGTTATCGCGATGGCCGGATCCTGCTCCGCCACCTGCTGCCCAACGTTGCCGGCCAGGCCCTCGTCTTCGCGACCTCCGACTTCGTCCTCGACATCCTGCTGGGCAGCTCGCTCGGCTTCCTGGGCCTTGGCGCCCGGGCGCCCGCGCCCGAATGGGGGGTGATGATCGCCGACGGTCGCAACTTCATCACGCAGGCGGCCTGGACAACGGCCTTTCCCGGCCTGGCCATCGTGATCGTCGCGCTCGCGTTCAGCCTCCTGGGCGACGGCCTGGCCGACGTCCTGCGCGTGGAGGACCGGCGATGACGGACATCGCGCCAGTGGCGCAGGCCCGTGCGTCCGCGGCACCCGTCCTGACCGTGGCCGGCCTGACCACCCTCTACAAGACCCGGCGCGGCGAGGTCACCGCGGTCGACAACCTGGACCTGGCGGTCCAGGGCAGCGAGATCTTTGGCCTGGTGGGCGAGTCGGGCAGCGGCAAGAGCACGGCGATCCGTTCGATCATCCGGCTCCTGCCGAAGAGCTCGGCGCGCATCGCCGCGGGCTCCGTCAGGCTCGGCGAGATTGACCTGCTGGCACTCAGCGAGGCCGAGATGCGCCGCGTCCGTGGCGCTCGGATGGGCATGGTCTTCCAGGATCCGATGACGTCCCTGAACCCGGTCATGACCGTCGGCGAGCAGATCGGCGAATCGCTCCGGTACCACGGGGTTGGCCGGACCGAAGCCAGGTCCCGGACGCTGGAGACGATGTCGCTCGTGGGCATCCCCGAGGTCAGCCGGCGCTATGGCGCCCACCCCCATGAGCTGTCCGGCGGGCTGCGCCAGCGCGTGGCGATTGCGATGGCCCTGGTCGGCTCGCCCGAGATCCTGCTAGCCGACGAGCCGACCACCGCCCTCGACGTGACGATCCAGGACCAGATCCTCAAGCTCCTCGTGAGCCTGCGCGACGAGCTCGGGATGAGCGTGATCCTGGTGACCCACGACCTGGGGGTCGTGGCCCAGACCTGCCAGCGCGTGGCGGTCATGTATGCCGGCAGCATCGTCGAGGTTGGGCCGGTGAAGACCGTGTTCGCCAACCCGGCCCATCCCTACACCCGCGGGCTGCTCGCGTCGCTGCCCCGGATGGGTGAAGGGCGTCGCCGGCTGCGGGTCATCGCCGGCTCGCCGCCCGATATCGGTGCGCTGCCGTCCGGCTGCCCGTTCCGGGATCGCTGCCCGATGGCGATCGCCGCCTGCGCCGAGGTCCGGCCGCTGCTCGAGGCCCACGGGCCGGACCACCGCGTCGCGTGCATTCGCCACGCTGAGCTGGTGCCGTTGGCCGAACCGCTCCCGGAGGCCCTGCCGTGACGTCCGGTCTGTCCACGACCCAGCCGATCCTGGCGGTCGAGCATGTCTCGAAGACGTTCCCCGTGAGCCAGGGATTCCTCTCGACGCTGCAGCTTCGTCGCGAGCGCCTGCATGCCGTCACCGACGTCTCATTCGAGCTTGCCCAGGGCGAGACCTTCGGCCTGGTCGGTGAGTCAGGTTGCGGCAAGTCGACGCTCGCCCGATTGATCGTCCAGCTCCATCGGCCCGACAGCGGCCGGATCCTGTTCCGGGGCGTTGACCGATCGGGCCTTTCGGGTGCCGCGCGACGCAAGGCTCGACCCCAGATCCAAATGGTGTTCCAGGATCCGTACTCGTCGCTCAATCCGCGCATGTCGATTGGCTCAGCCTTGGCCGAGCCCCTCCGCGTCCATCACATCGTGGCCGGGGCTGAGGTCGGCGCCGAGGTGACGAGGCTGCTCGACCGGGTCGGACTGCCGCGGGGCGTGGCGGACCGATTCCCGCGCGAGCTGTCGGGTGGCCAGCGCCAGCGGGTCGGGATCGCCCGGGCCCTGTCGGTCCGGCCCGAGCTGGTCGTCGCGGATGAGGCGGTTTCGGGCCTGGACGTCTCGATCCGGGCCCAGGTGCTCGATCTGCTGGCCGACCTGCACGATGAGCTGGGCCTGACCGTGCTGTTCATCTCGCACGACCTGAGCGTCGTCGAATTCCTCAGCGACCGGGTCGGGGTGATGTACCTAGGCCGCCTCGTGGAGCTCGCACCGGCCCGGGAGCTCTTCGCGGCGCCTGGCCACCCCTACACCGTGGGCCTCATGGCGGCGATACCATCGATCGATCCGGCAGTCCGGACCGCCACCGCCGCGGTGCGCGGCGAGCTGCCCAGCCCGATCCACCCGCCCTCGGGCTGCGTCTTCCGGACGCGCTGCCCGCTGGCCCAGGCGATCTGCGCGACACCGCCGCCGCAGGTCCAGCTGCGGCCGGGTCACTGGGCGGCCTGTCATTTCGCGACCGACGTCAACGCGACGGCCCGGGCCCGGGCTGATCCGGCCGCGACGCCCCCGGCGGACGCGCTGCCGTGAGAGAAGCGAGCCGGTCATTCGGCACCACGTCGGCCCGGTCGGGCGCGCTCTCGGCGGCCGAACGTGATGCGCTGCTGGGCGAGCCCATCGTCGCCTCGCTGTCGACGATCACCGCCGACGGCTATCCCTACGTCGTGCATGTCTGGACGGCATGGGATGGCGAAGCGATCTGGCTGCTGTGCCGGGCCAAGGCGGCGTTCGTGGAGCACCTCCGTGCCCGGCCCCAGGTTGGCCTGCTCGTCGCCCGCAGCGATGCGGCCCAGACGCGGGTGCTGATCCTGGGCTCAGCGCAGGTTGTCGAGGGGCCCGGACCACTCGTCGAGGGCGGCCGGCTCCACGCCTATGCCCTCAGCATGGCCCGGCGCTATCGCGGCGAGGCCGGGGTCCAGTACATCGCCGAGAGCCTGTCATGGCCGCGGGTCCTGGTCCGGATCACGCCCGAACGGTTCGTCGGCTGGGGTGATATCGACTGGCATCCGCGCTACCGGAGTTGAGTGGCGGGTCAGGGCGATTTGCGCGGGGCCGTCCCGACAGGCCGCGCCCCGGGCGAAGACGCCCGGCCGACGAGCCCGCCTAGAGGCGGCTCATGGCGGTGGTCCCGAGCGTGGTGAGGGATGCGACCGTGATGTTCTGCAGGCTCGGATCGCCCTGGACGTTGAAGGTCACGACCGTGCTGCCCTTGACGATCACCATCTGGGCGATCGTATTGGCCAGGACGAAGGCATAGCCGGCATCACCAACACCGGTAAGGTCGGTGATCGTGCCCGAACCCTGGGCCGCTCCGTGATCGGCGTCGTACGTTGCCCGGCCGCCACTCGCATCCAGGCTGAAGGTCAGCGATCCGCCGTAGGCACACGCCGGCGCGTCGTCCGTGCCCGTGTTCACCCCGGGACCTGGGTCGTAGCCCAGGAACGTCTTGGCCTCGGCCTCGCTCACGAGCGCACAGACGTCGGTCGCCGCGCCGCCTGCGGTGGAAGCCGCGGGGGCGGCGGAAGACGCGATCGTGCCGAGGGGTGCGTTGGACGTACCGGCCTGGCTGGCGGGCGAAATGGTTGGCGCAGCGCCGGTACCGGAGCATGCGGCGATCACGAAGCCCAGGGCTACGAGGCTGATCGCTGCGCGGGTGGTGAGGTGCATCTGATGGCGTCTCCGTGCGTGTCCAGTTGGGGGATCAGCGCCCACATTGACCGGACCCGCTGATCAACCGCTGATGCTCGGCGTGGCTACCTGCGCCGGGCCTGGAGCGCTGCCCAGATGAGCGGCGCCTGGAGGGGCAGGCGTGCCCAGGCCAGGGCCACGAGTGTCGGATCCGCCGCCGGGTTGGCGCTCGTGGCCAATGCGAACCAGACATTGCCCGGGAAGACAGCCAGGAGGAGCACGGCGCTCGCTGGGCCGGCCCAGGACGCGCGACGCAGCAACCCAGCGGCACAGGTGAGCTCGGCGAGTCCGCTGACGACGATGATCGCGTTCGGCGCCGGCAGGATCGGTGGAATCAGGGCCAGGTACGTGCCGGGGCGGACGAGGTGCAGCAGCCCGCTGCCGACAAAGAGGACACCGAGCGCGGCCGGCGCCCAGCCACGGATCCGACCGGCCAGTCGGTCCGCGAGTCCGTCGATCAGGGTCGCGACCCGAGCCCCGCTGCTATCGCGTCCGTCGCGACGCGTTCCTGCGGCCTGCGATGCCGGCGACGAAGGTGATCGACCCCAGGATGATGAGCGCGAGCCACGTCGGGGTCGGATCGGAACCATGCATTGGGCTGAGGGTGCTCGTGCCGGGTGGGGTCGGACGTGGCCTCGGTGTCGCCGGCACGGCCACGGAGAAGCTGACCGCATCGAGGAAGTTGCCGAACGACTGGTCGCCGCCGGCCGAGCTCACGGCCCGGAACGCGAATCGGCTGCAGGTCTGTCCAGGCGGGACGACGTACGAGCCCGTGTGGTGGCCCCAGGCCGTGTTCGGGTCGCTCAGATCGGGCGAGAAGAAGTCCCAGCCGGTGTCGCTGCCGACATCGGCGGTGGTCGCGTCGCCGATCAGGACTTTCATCGTGTCGGTGCCAGAGCGGCCCCGATGCTCGAGGGACCAGGTCATCTTCTCGCCGGACGTCGTCACGACATCCTGGTATAGGGTGCCGGCACTGTTTGCATTGATCTCGACGAATTGGGCACCCTGGGCCGCGGGGACGCCGCCGAAGCCCGAACCCCAGATCTCGATCTGGTTGGCGCTGTCGGTCGTCAGCCAGGGTGGCACGAGCGACGCGTCGAGCGAGGCGTTGCCGCCGGGCGTGATCACGGGAGTCTCGAAATCCCCGTTGACCAGCGTCGCCGAGTCGGCCCCACACGAATCGGCCCCACGAACCGGCTGCGCGGCGGCGCTCCCCAATGCGGACACGAGGATGGCAGCGGCAATCGCCGACACAAAGCCGATCCGTCGCATGAGGGACTCCTGGTGGGGGGGTCGGCCTGGGGAGTGGGCCTGGGCACAAGACCGAGCCTGACCGCCACGCTACCACGTGGGCTGGGCCCGCCTCAATACCCGTCGCCCGTCGAGGTCAGTCGGTGGCGAGACCCTTCGCGTGGCATCCTTCGCGGGTGGTGACCCGGCGCAGCTCGCATTGGTACGCCGGCAAGGACCGGAATGGCTTCATCCACCGCGCCTGGATGCGCCGCGGACTGCCGGACCACGCGTTCGATGGCCGGCCGCACATCGCGATCGCCAATACCGCCTCCGATCTGACGCCCTGCAACGCCCACCTCAACGAGGTCGCCCAGAGCGTCAAGGACGGGATCTACGAGGCCGGCGGCATCCCTTTGAACCTGCCGGTCGTCTCGATCGGCGAGACCCTGGTCCGGCCGACCGCAATGCTCTGGCGAAACATGGCGGCGATGGCCACCGAGGAGATGCTCCGGGCCAACCCGGTCGATGGAGTGGTCCTGCTCGGCGGCTGTGACAAGACCATCCCGTCGCTGCTGATGGCCGCGGCTTCGGTGGACCTGCCGGCCGTGGTCATCCCGGGCGGTCCAATGCTGACCGGCACATTCCGCGGGGCGGCCCTGGGTTGCGGAACGGACGTCTGGCGATTGTCCGAGGAGCTCCGCGCGGGCAGCCTGTCGGAACAGGACTTTGCCGCTGCTGAGTCGTCGATGATTCGCAGTCGCGGCCACTGCAACACCATGGGCACCGCCTCGACGATGGCCATTGTCGCCGAGGCGCTCGGTACGACGATCCCGGGCCTGGCCGGTACGCCCGCCCCCGACAGCCGGCTCCTCGAAGCGGCCCATGCCACGGGCAACCTGGCCGTCGAGCTCGTTGAGCAGGACCGGCGGCCGAGCTCGATCCTGACCCGCGGCTCGTTCCTGAACGCGATCGTGGCCCTGGCCGCGGTGGGCGGCTCCACGAATGCCGTGGTCCACCTGCTGGCGATCGCCGGCCGGCTGGGCATCGAGCTGACCCTCGACGACTTTGACAAGACCGGCGCCGGCGTGCCGCTGCTCGTCGACCTCCAGCCGGCGGGACGTTTCCTGATGGACGACCTGTATCGGGCCGGCGGCCCGCTGGCCGTGCTCCGCGAAGTCGCCGACCTGCTTGATCCGACCGCGCTGACCGTCACGGGCAAGCCCCTGGTCGCCTACCTCGATGGCGCCCGGATCTGGGACCCGGAGGTGATCCGCGACCGCGCCCATCCCCTCCAGGCGCACGCCGGGATCGCCGTCCTCTACGGCAATCTCGCACCGACCGGGGCGGTCATCAAGCC
Source organism: Chloroflexota bacterium (assembly GCA_041691435.1). Classification (GTDB taxonomy): domain Bacteria; phylum Chloroflexota; class Limnocylindria; order Limnocylindrales; family CSP1-4; genus Palsa-1033. Next base: position 8,312 of record JBEPUS010000013.1, on the reverse strand, counting down.
CGCCGCGGCGACAGCCGGCCTCCTCCGTCACCGGGGTCGCGCGCTCGTCTTCGATTCGATCGAAGACGTTCGGGCGCGGATCGACGACCCGGACCTCGACGTGGACGCCGACACCGTTCTCGTCCTGCGCGGCTGCGGACCGCGCGGCTATCCCGGGATGCCCGAGGTGGCGAACCTGCCGTTGCCCCCGAAGCTGCTGCGCCAGGGCGTTCGCGACATGGTCCGGATCTGCGACGGGCGGATGAGCGGGACCGCCTACGGGACGGTGGTCCTCCACGTCACACCCGAGGCGGCGGCCGGCGGTCCACTTGGCCGGATCCGGTCGGGCGACTACATCAAGCTCGACGTCGAAGCCCGGCGGCTGGACGTTGAACTGAGCGACGCGGAGCTCGCCGCCCGCGAGCCTGCCGCCGCAGCCACGGCCGCCTTCGCAGCCCCGACCCGGGGCTGGGGGCGCCTGTACATCGACACGGTGCGCCAGGCGGACAGCGGCGCGGACCTGGACTTCCTCGTCGGCTCGAGCGGCGATCAGGTCGCGCGCGACTCGCATTGATGCGGGCGTTCGTGATCACCGGCCCGGGCCGGTCGGCCGTGCTCGAGGTTGCGTCGCCCGGTGCGGGCGCCGGCGAGGTGGTGGTCGACGTCGCCCGCGTCGGCCTGTGCGGAACGGATGCCGAGTTCTTCAGCGGCGAGATGGCCTACCTCGCCCAGGGCCATGCCCAGTATCCGGTCCGAATCGGCCACGAGTGGAGCGGGCGGGTCGCGCTGGTTGGCGAGGGCGTGGATCGGGCCTGGCTGGGCCGGCGAGTGACCGGCGACACGATGATCGGCTGCGGTTCGTGCCCCCGCTGCCGCGCCGGCCGCCAGCATGTCTGCGCGGAGCGCCGCGAGATTGGGATTCGGGGCGGCTTCCCGGGCGCCCTCGCCGAACAGCTCGCCGTGCCCGCGAGCAGCCTGTACCCGCTGCCCGATTCGGTGGATGACGTCGCCGGTGCGCTCGTCGAGCCAGGTGGCACTGCGCTCCGGGCCGTGACGGCTGCCGCGCTGGCTGCCGGAGATCGGCTGCTCGTCATCGGGGCCGGGACGATTGGCCTCCTGGCGGCCCTCCTGGCCCGAGCCGCGGGTGTCGACGTCCACCTCCTCGGTCGCTCGGCACGCTCCCGGGAGTTCGCCGCGAGACTCGGATTCGGGGACGGCGCGCTCAATGCGCCCCCTGCCCTCGCCTGGGATGCCGTCATCGACGCGTCGAACGACCCCCAGGTCCCGGCGCTTGCGCTGGACCTGGTTGAGCCGGGCAAGCGGATCGTGTACATCGGTCTCGCGGGGACGCCCAGCCCGATTGACACTCGCACGGTCGTATTCAAGGACGTGACCGCGGTCGGCATCCTGGGCGCATCCGCCGGCCTGGCCGGCACGATCGAGCGCTACGCCAGCGGCACCATTGACCCGCGCCCATTGGTCGCCGCAACGGTCGGCCTTGAGGCGGTGGGCGAGGTCCTCGCCGGCGGGCGCCCGGCCGGCTCCGGCCCGGGCCCCAAGATCCACGTCGATCCGCGCCGCTGAGCGCGGCCGGTTCCTACTCCCCGGACGCGAGCTCGAGGCGGTAGTAGCGGCCGGTCACGAGGACATGGCGACGGCCGAGGCGGTAGATCAGGTCACCTGGAAACGGGTGTTGGTTGGTGGCCAGGATCGCCTGATCGCGCTCCGGCCCGGGCGGCAGGAGCTCGGCTCGGAAGCTCACCGGGGGCTGGCCCGGCCAGCCGACGAGCAGGCGGCCGCCGGCCGCATCGAGGTTGCGCGTCCACTGGGCAGGCCCGTTCGGGTGCCCGAGGTACCAGTTGCCGTCGGTGGAGAGCAGGCCGAGCAGGGTCCGCCGGGGCCGCCCGGAACGGCGGCCTGCGACCGTCACCTCGACGACGTTGCCCAGCCCCGATTGCAGCCACTGCATCCGCAGGAGTGGATCGAGCAGGCCGAGCAGGCGGTAGAGGGCCCGGAACCCGAGGCTCCACGCCCGCGATGGTTGGTTGGGCTCCGCGAAGGCAAGGGGGTCGGACTGCTCCACATCTCTGGCTACGTAGTCCGGCGCCGGCGGGATTACCCGGCACGGTAGAATCCGGCACTCGTGGCCACGATCCATCCGTTCCGAGCCCTTCGCCCGCGTCCCGAGGTTGCTGCCGCCGTCGCCGCCGTGCCGTACGACGTGGTCAGCACGGCCGAGGCGCGCGACCTCGCCCGGGATAACCCGCTGAGCTTCCTGCACGTCTCGCGCGCCGAGATCGACCTGCCCGATGAGGTGGATCCCCATGCCGACCTCGTCTACGAGCGGGCCGCGGCGAACTTTGCGAGGTTGCGTCGCGCGGCCCCGCTCGTCGAGGAGACGGCTCCGAGCCTGTACGTGTACCGGCTGGTGATGGGCGATCATCAGCAGGTTGGCGTGGCCGGCTGCTTCTCGGTGGATGAATACGAGAACGACGTGATCCGCCGGCATGAGCGAACGCGCAAGGACAAGGAGGACGACCGCACCCGGCACCTGCTTGCCCTGCGCGCCCAGACTGGTCCGGTCTTCCTGACCTACCCCGCCTCGGGCGAGATCGACGCACTCGTGGCGCGGGTGCTGACGACCTCGGCGCTCGTCGACTTCCGAGCGAGCGATGCCGTTCGGCACACCCTGTGGGTCCTCGAACCCGGCGAGCGCGAGGCGCTTGTCTCAGCGTTTGGCCGGGTGCCGTCCCTGTATATCGCCGATGGACACCACCGGGCGGCCAGCGCCGCTCGGGCCAGGCAGCAGCTCCGCGCCGAGACGCCGGGCGGCGGGCGCATCGAGGCCGACACGCTCCTCGGGGTGGCCTTTCCCGATAACGAGGTCCAGGTGCTGCCGTATCACCGGCTCGTGAAGGACCTCGGCATCCAGAGTGCTGGCGCGTTCCTCGCGTCCCTCGGCCAGCGTCTCCGGGTTGGCCCCGGCACGGAGCGACCCGCTGGACCGGGCGAGGTTGCGATGTACCTGGACGGCCGCTGGCATGCCGTCGAGCTCGCGGCCGCGCCGCCGGACGCAACCCCGGCGGACCGCCTCGATGTCTCCCGGCTCCAGGCCCAGGTCCTGGGGCCGCTGCTCGGCGTCGGGGATCCACGGACGGATCGGCGGATCGACTTCATCGGCGGGATCCGGGGCCCGGGCGCCCTCGTCGAGCGGGTTGACGGGGGAGAGGCGGCGGTCGCCTTTGCGCTGCACCCGGTGAGCGTGGCCGACCTGATCGCCATCGCCGATGCCGGCGGGATCATGCCCCCCAAGTCGACCTGGTTCGAGCCAAAGCTCAGGGACGGTTTGCTGAGCCACCTCATCTAGGCCAATCGCCAGGAGCCTGCCGCGTGAAGGTCCTCGTCGCTGATCAGTTCGAGCAATCCGGCCTCGACGGGCTGGCCGCCTGCGACTGCGCGGTCCAGTTCGATCCGGCGCTCAAGGATGAGGCCTTGTTGGCGGCCCTTGCCGAGAGCCGGGCCGAAGTCCTGATCGTCCGCTCGACCAGGGTCACCGGGGCGATGATGGCGGCGGGCGACCTCGCCCTGATCGTTCGGGCCGGTGCCGGGTACAACACGATCGACGTCAGCGCGGCGTCGGCCCGCGGGATCTACGTCTCAAACTGCCCGGGCAAGAATGCGATCGCGGTCGCCGAGCTCGCCTTTGGGCTGATCCTGGCGCTTGACCGACGGATTCCGGACAACGTCGCCGAGCTGCGAGCAGGCCACTGGGACAAGAAGCGCTTCTCCCGCGCCCGAGGGATCCAGGGTTCGACCCTCGGCCTGCTCGGGTTCGGCAACATTGCCCAGGAGCTCGCTCGCCGGGCGCAGGCATTCGGGATGAACCTCGTGATCTGGGCTCGCCGCTTCGAGAGCGATCCTGATCCCGACCTGGCCTCGTTCGGCCTCGACGCGACCGGTCGGGCAGGATCGGTCGTGATCGCGGCCACGCCGGCAGATGTCGCGGCGGCCGCCGAGGTCCTCAGCATCCATGTCGCGCTCGGGCCGGAGACGCGCGGGCTGGTCGATGCGCAGCTCCTCGGCCGGTTGCGCGAGGGCGCCACGGTCATCAACACGTCGCGGGCGGAGGTGGTTGACCACGAAGCCCTGGCCGCTGCGGTTCGCGATCGCGGGCTGCGCGTTGGCCTGGACGTCTTTCCCGGGGAGCCGACGACACCGACCGGCGATTTCAGCCTGCCAATCCTGGCCCTGCCCGACGTCTACGGAACGCACCACATCGGGGCGTCGACCGACCAGGCCCAGGAGGCGATCGCTGCCGAGACCGTGCGCATCGTGCGCTCGTTCAAGGAGACCGGCCGCGTGCCGAACGTGGTCAACCTGGCCCGCCGGACGCGGGCCAGCAACATGCTGGTCGTGCGCCACCTGAACCGGCCGGGCGTGCTCGCCCACGTGTTCGAGCAGCTCCTGGCCGAGCAGATCAACGTGCTCGAGACCGAGAACATCATCTTCGACGAGGCCGAGGCGGCTGTTGCCCGGATCAACCTCGACGGCAGCCCGACGAGCGGGCTGCTGGCGGCGATCGAGGCGGCCGACGAGAACATCATCAGCCTCCAGCTCGTCGCCCTGTAGAGGAGCTATCGCGATGACCGCCGACACGACGACCGATCGGATCTTCAACTTCTCCTCGGGCCCCGCGGTCATGCCGCTGCCCGTCCTCGAGCAGGTGCAACGCGACCTCGTGGCGCTGCCCGGGGTGGGCATGTCGGTCATGGAGATCAGCCACCGTTCGAGCACCTTCGAGGCGATCATCGCGGCAGCCGAGGCCGACATCCGGACGCTGGCCGGCGTCCCGGACGGCTACAAGGTTCTCTTCCTGCAGGGCGGCGCGAGCCTCCAGTTCTCGATGGTCCCGATGAACCTGCTCGGCAAAGGCCAGACCGCGGACTACCTGATGACCGGGACCTGGGCGGACAAGGCAGCCGGCGAGGCACGCAAGGCGGGGATCGTCCACGAGACGGGTTCGACCGCGGCCGACGGCTTCAACCGGATCCCGACCGATGCCGAATGCGAGCTGACCCCCGGGGCGGCCTACGTCCACCTGACCTCGAACAACACGATCGAGGGAACCCAGTGGCATCGGCTCCCCCAGGCCGGCGGGACGCCGCTCGTGGCGGATGCCTCGTCGGACATCTTCAGCGGACCGATCGACGTCTCGAACTACGGCCTGATCTACGCCGGTGCGCAGAAGAACCTCGGCCCGTCGGGCGTCACGCTGGTGATCATCCGCGAGGACCTCCTCGCCCGGTCGAGCCAGTCGCTCCCGACGATGCTCAACTACGCGGTCCAGGCGCAGAACGGCTCGCTCTACAACACCCCGCCGGCCTTTGGGATCTACGTGCTCGGGCTGGTCGTCCGCTGGCTGCTCGATCTCGGCGGCCTGCCGGCCATCGACGCGAGGAATGAGCGTAAGGCGGGGCGCCTGTATGCCGAGCTCGACCGGACCGGGTTCTGGCGGCCGACCGCCCAGGCTGACAGCCGAAGCCTGATGAATGTGACCTTCCGGCTCGCGAGCGAGGAGCTCGAGAAGGCGTTCGTCAAGGAATCGACGGAGGCCGGCTTCGACGGCCTCAAGGGCCATCGCTCGGTCGGCGGGATGCGCGCCTCGATCTACAACGCGTTTCCCGAGGAAGGTGTGGATCGCCTGATCGAGTTCATGCGCGACTTCGAGGCGCGCAACGGATAGTCAGCCGGCGGACACACGATGACCGCCGGCGATACCGGCGGTCATCAGGGTCGCGGTGCTCAATCCGGACGGAGCTGATCGTGAGATCAGCGCCAGCGATGTCCGGCTTCGGCAACCAGAGCCGAGCTTGCGAGAGTCACCAGGATGAACAGGATCCGGGTGGCTTGAGATCGAAGGATGGCCTTCATCTCTAGTTCCACGGCACCAGTGCGTTCCACCGAATGCCAGCTCCGAGCGTCAGGGCCATTGACGCGATGATCGCCAATGCCAGGGTGAAGCGCGCCAGGTTCGCCTTCACGGTCGATCTCCTTGATCAGGGCGGTGCGTCTCTGACCGGCAACCGGGCTACCTTGGGCGATCCCCGCCTTCGTCAAGGTCCCTGGCTTTGCGTCCCCGCCTCACGACGGGTTTGCCCTGGACGTTCGTCCGACGGAGGACGTCTGTCGTCCTCGACTCGAACCCTAGGAGCCGCCGGCCGCCGGCCGTACGACCCACTGGTACCAGTTCGCCCCGGTGTTCGGGGGAGTTTCCGGGACGCACCGGGTCTGCGCTCCGTCAGGCCTGGGCGCGGTCCGGTTCGCCGGGCGCTCGTTTCATGGCCACCATGATCGCCACGGCCACGCCCAGCCCGATGAGGACGTCGCCCACGCTGAACACGTTGGCGAGCGGGATTCCGGGCGGGATCGCGAAGATGTCGGTGAGGGGCTGGAGGGCCGGATGGGCCACCACGGAGCTGTTCGAGTAGACCGTCTCCGGCACGCGCCCGAGGGCCGCCAGGGCACCCGGGTCGGCCGGCATGTAGCCGCCGTTCGAGGCGATCGCAGCCATGTTCGCGCCCGCGCCGAGGGCGACGATCCATAGTCCGGGCACGGCGATGTTGCGCAGCAGGGCGGCGAGGACGAGGCCCGTGGAGCCAACATAGATCGGTACGCCAAGGGCGCCAACCTGCGCGCTGACCGGACCCGAGAAGAGCACGACCTGGATCGCGAACCCGAGGACGGCCAGCCAGCCCCAGCGGAACCTGATGGCAGCCAGGCCCGCCGGCCGGCCGCCGATCAGCAGGCCCAGCACGAGGCCGATGACGATGGCGTACAGGATGAACATCAGGCGCCGGCGGTCGACGGCTTGCCACGGGGCGCGGGATGACCGGTGGCAGCCACGTCCGTTCCCGGCACCGGGACCACCTGGCTGCCGGTCAGGCCAAGGACGCTCGCCAGGCCCTCGATCGGACCGGGCCGGGCGAACAGGTAGCCCTGGCCAAATTCGCAGCCCAGCTCGCGCAGCCGCTCGAGCTGGCCGGCGTGCTCGATCCCCTCGGCCACGACGCGCAGGTCCAGGGCCCGGCCGAGGGCGACGATCGCGGCCGCAAAGGCCCACTCACCCGGATCGCCGTCCGCCGGCCCGATGAAGTCCTTGGCAATCTTGAGGATGTCGACGGGGAACCGGCGCAGGTAGCTCAAGGACGAGTAGCCCGTCCCGAAATCGTCGATCGCGATGCGCACCCCACGCTCGCGCAATGCCTGGAGCTTGCGGATCGTCGCCTGCGTGTCGCGGAACATCGCGGTCTCGGTGATCTCCAGGACCAGCAATTCCGGCTCGAAGCCCGTGGCAGCGAGGACCGCCTCAACCTCCTCGAGGAAGCCGGCCTGCTGGAGCTGGATGGGCGAGACGTTCACGCTCAGGCTGAGCTTGGCGGCTGGATCGAAGCGCCGGTTGAGCGCACCCACCTCGCGCTCGGCCCGCTCCATCACCTGCCGGCCAAGGGCCAGGATCGAGCCCGTCTCCTCCGAGAGGCCGATGAAGTCGTCGGGCAGGACCAGGCCGCGGGTTGGATGGCGCCAGCGGACGAGCGCTTCGAGCCCATATGGCCGGCCCGTGGCCAGGTCCACGATCGGCTGGTGGTAGACCATGAGCTCGCCGTGGTTGATCCCACGAGCCAGCTCGGCGGACAGCTCGTGGCGGGCAACGATCGCGGTGTGCATGGTTGGCTCGAAGACCGCGAACCGGCGCTTGCCCAGGGCCTTGGCCGTGTACATCGCCACGTCGGCGTTGCGCAGCAGCTCGTCGGCCGTCTGGTCGCCGCTGCGGGCCATCGCGATCCCCACGCTGGCCCCGATCACGACGTCGTCGCCGACGAGCGGGAACGAGACACCTATGGCATCGATGAGCCGGCGGGCGACCATCGAGGCGCGCTCGAGGGACGGACTGTCGTCGAGCAGGATCGCGAACTCGTCACCACCTAGCCGGGCGGCCAGGTCGAAGCCCCGGATGCACTCGCGGATCCGCTCGGCGACCGAGACCAGCAGGAGATCGCCGGCCGCATGGCCGAGGGTGTCGTTGACCACCTTGAAATCATCCAGGTCGAGGAACAGGACGACGGGCAGGAGGTCAGCGCGGCCCGGCGCGCGCAGCCGCGTCTCGACCTGCTCGGCGAACATCGAGCGGTTGGGCAGGCCGGTCAGCGGGTCGTGGTAGGCCTGGTGGCGCAGCTCGTCCTTGAGCCGCCCGAGCTCGGCCAGGGACTGCTCGAGCTGGCCGTTCTCCAGGGCGACCGCGGCCTGGTTGGCGAGCGTCTCGAGGAGGCGCAGGT
>JBEPUS010000012.1:0-26017 GCA_041691435.1 Chloroflexota bacterium | reverse complement strand
TGAAGATCACGCTCCGGTCGGCCGATTCGAGGACGTGGTCGTAGCGGATGTTGACCTCGTGCTGGCCGGGCGCGGCCTCACCCTTGCTGAACTCGATCGGTACTCCCGCCTCGGTCATCTGGTTGCGCAGGAGCCGGTGCAGGGGCTCGGCCTTCGTCGCCTGGAGGAGGTGGTAGTCCTCGTTGTAGTAGCCGAAGCGCTCCGGGATCGCCCAGCCCCGCCGGTTCGATTCCTCCCACGACTCCTTGAGGACGTAGTACTCGAACTCCGAGCCGGCCTTGACGGCGAACCCGAGGGCCGCGGCCCGGGCAACCTGGCGCTTTAGGATCGTGCGCGGGGCGATCGGGATCTCGTCGCCGGTCTCCTCGTCGGTCGCATCACTCAGGACGAGGGCCGTCTTCTCGAGCCAGGGCAGGACCCGCAGCGTCTCCCAGATGGGCCGGGCGATCCAGTCGCCGTAGCCAGTCTCCCAGTTCATCAGGGCAAAGCCGTCGGGCGTGTTCATCTCCATGTCGGTGCCCAGCAGGTAGGTGCAGAAGTGGGCGCCGTGATCGATGACCCCGGCCAGGAAGGCCTGGGCCTGGACGCGCTTGCCCATGAGCCGGCCCTGCATGTCGGTGATCGCCACGACCAGGGTGTCGATGCGCCCGTCGCCGATCATCGCCTCGAGCTCGAGCAGGCGGGGATGCTTGGCGTGGCCGTGGTCTTCCTTGCTCATGCCGCCCTCCTCAGGCAGTGCTACTTGGCGGTCATCCCGCCGTCGGCCACGATGACCGCGCCGGTCACGAACGATGATTCGTCAGAGGCCAGGAACAGGGCGACGTTGGCAATCTCGCGTGGTTCGCCCGGGCCGCCCATCCGCTAAGCAATGGCGCAAGCGGATTGAGATTCCGTATTGACAGGAACCTACCGGACCGGCCTAATCCGCCACATCTCCATCGTACGCTGCGCCAGGAGGGATTGACGGATGGCTGCCAGAGCGGGCGGGCCCATATCGGCTGACGAAGAGAAGCTGCACAGCCTGGGGTATGCCCAGGAGCTGCGCCGGGGAATGAAGACATTCTCCAACTTCGCGGTCTCGTTCACGATCATCTCGATCCTGTCAGGCTGCCTGACCCTGTTCGGATTCGCGATGAACACCGGCGGCCCAGCGATCATGACCCTCGGTTGGCTCTTCGTCGGCGCATTCGTCCTGATCGTTGCCCTCGGGATGGCCGAAGTCGCCTCCAGCTATCCCACCGCCGGCGGCCTGTACTACTGGTCGGCCAAGCTGGCCGATGAGGCAGGTGCGGACGGCGCTCGCTGGAGCTGGTTCGTGGGCTGGTTCAACCTGGTTGGCCAGGTGGCCGTGACCGCCGGCATCGACTTCGGTCTGGCCTTCTTCACGAACGCCTTCCTGAACCTTGCGTTCGGCGTTCCATCCGATCCGCCCCACACGATCCTGATCTTCGGGATCGTGCTGATCATCCACGCCCTCCTCAATACCTTCGGCATCCGCCTGGTCGCGTTCCTGAACGACGTGTCGGTCTGGTGGCATCTCGTTGGCGTCGCGGCCATCGTGGCCGTGTGCGTCGTCCTCAACCAGCACCACGGCACGGATATCGGCACGGTCTTCTCGAAGACGGTCGACAACACCGGCGACAGTGTCGGCGGCCTGACCTGGCCGGGGCCGCTCTTCCTGGGGATTCCCCTCTACGTAGCCCTGATCGGCCTGCTCAACGCGCAGTACACACTGACCGGGTTCGATGCCTCGGCCCACATGTCCGAGGAGACCCACGACGCGCAGCGATCAGCTCCGAAGGGGATCGTCTACTCGGTCCTGATCTCGGTGATCGCCGGTTTCATCCTCCTCGTGGCGATGAACATCGGGATCACCCCGGATAAGGTCTTCCTCGGCGCGGATGGTTCGACGATGGTCGACGGCTACACCCACGCCTTGAGCTTCTTCGTGCCGCCAGCCCAGATCTGGATCGATGACATCGGCCAGACCGGCGGCCTGTTCATCCTGCTGATCGTCATCGGCGCCCAGTTCTACTGCGGCATGTCGTCGGTCACGGCCAACTCCCGGATGATCTACGCGTTCTCACGCGATGGCGCCATCCCGGGCAGCAGCTTCTGGCACCGGATCAACAAGCGCACCCGGACCCCCACGAACTCCATCTGGTTTGCGGCAGTCGGCGCGTTCATCCTGGGCGTGCCCTATCTGTTCAACTCCACGGCCTATGCCGCGGTGACCTCGATTGCGGTGATCGGGCTGTACGTGGCGTATATCGCGCCGGTCTTCCTCCGCCTGCGGGCCGGCAGCAAGTTCCAGGAGGGCCCCTGGACCCTGGGCCGGTGGAGCCGTCCGATCGGGATCATCGGCACGATCTGGGTGATCGTGATCTGCATCCTGTTCCTGCTGCCGCAGATTCAGCCGATCACGGCGTCCACCTTCAACTACACCCCGCTCGTGTTCATCGTCGTCCTCGGCGGTGCCGCGATCTGGTATTTCGTATCGGCCAAGAACTGGTTTCACGGGCCGAAGGTCCAGGGAACCGCTGACGAGCTGGCCGCAATCGAGGCCGATCTCGTCATCTGAGGCCAAGAGGCCGTACGCGGCTGTATCGAACAGCTTTCGAGCCCGGTGGCACCTGCCGCCGGGCTCATTCGTTGCCGGAAGGACCATCGCCGCTAGTAGATCAGCGTCGCTCCGGTCGGGAAGCTGAAGGCGAACGCCGCCGGGCTCAGGGCCGCGTCGGGGGCGAGGCTGGTCACCATGGCGTTACGGGTCACCTCGCCGCCGATCGTCTCCACGAGTCGCAGGATCACCCCGGTGTCCAGGTCGAACGAGACCTGGAGGTGATGATCGGGCCGGTCGGCCGCGATCCCGATCGAGCGCGGATGGTCGCATTCCACCACCACCGCCTCGCGGCCACTGACGTCGACGCTGCCCGAGACCCACGCCCGGCCGGTGCCCAGGACGTTCTGGCAGAGGCCGGCCGGATGGACGAACGACTCGGGCAGGGACTCCGCGGGCAGCGCCGTCAGCGGGCGGTAGACCGTGGCGCTGCCCGGGAAATCGGGATCGTCGAGTCCCGCGACCCGGCGCCGGGCTGGACGCTGGGTTCCCTTGCGGTGCTCGGCCGACCACGTCCGGACGGTCTTGCCGTCGGAGATCCAGAGCTCATGGTTGGCGGCGATGCCCAGGCTGGGATCGCTCGTGACCACCTTGGCCTCGCCCGGATGGCGGACGGTGGTCTCGATCACCTGCAGTCGCTCGCCCTGGGTGGTGACCGTCCGGTCCTCGATCCGCATCCGGAGCGTCTCGAAGCGCAGCTCCGCGTCGCGTACGAACGTGAACAGCTCGGCCAGGCTGGGCAGGCCCTCCGGCAGGCTGACCAGCTCGGGCCGCCGGCGACCAGCGGCGGTCACGGAAACGGAGCTCGACGCGCGCGTCCAGGGGGAGGTCGACATCGCCGCGTATCGTAGCGCGTCAGCCCCCGCCCGGACCGCCTGCGCTCCCTGGACGGGTCATCCGGTCCGGGTCGAGAAGGACGTCGAGATCGGTCGCCGGGATGCCCCGCTCCAGGGCCAGCTCCCGGATGGTCCGGCCACTTGCCAGGGCCTGCTTGGCCAGGCTGCCCGCCGCGTCATAGCCGATCAGCGGGGCGAGGGCGGTCGCGAGCATCAGGCCCTGCTCCACGAGCTGCGGTCCGCGTTCGGTGGCCGTGAGTCCCTCGATCGTCCGAACCGATAGATTCCGGGCGGCCGCCGAGAGCAGCTCGATCGACTCGAGCAGGGCGGCTGCCGCGACCGGCATCATCACGTTGAGCTCGAGCAGGCTGCCGGTCTGGCTGAACGCGATCGTCGCGTCGTTGCCCACCACGCGGGCCACCACCATCGTCAGGCTCTCCACGATCACCGGGTTCACCTTGCCGGGCATGATGCTCGAGCCCGGCTGCGTCTCGGGCAGGGCAAGCTCGGCGATCCCGGCCCGCGGACCCATGCCCATCAGGCGGATGTCCGAGGCGATCTTCCACAGGCTGAGGGCGATGGTCTTGAGCGCGCCGTGGGCAGCGATCACGGTGTCGAGCGTGGCCTGGGCATGGAAATGGCTGTCCGTCTCGCGCACGCCCAGCCCGGTACGGGTCGCCAGCCGGGCACAGGTCGCTGCTGCGGCGCCGGCGGGCATGTTGATGCCCGTGCCCACCGCGGTGCCCCCGAGGGGCAGGCTGAGGAGCTCGTCGAGCGCCGTTCTCGCCCGCCGGATGGACGCGTCGAGCTGGCCGGCGTAGCCGGCGAACTCCTGGCCCAGCCGAATCGGCGTCGCGTCCTGGAGGTGGGTGCGGCCCGTCTTGACGATCGTGTCGAACTCGGCCGACTTGGCCGCGAGAGTTGCCCGCAGGTGCTCGAGCGCCGGCAGCAGCGCCTGGTCGATCGAGATCGCCGCGGCGAGCTGCATGGCACTGGGGATCACGTCGTTCGACGACTGGGCCGCGTTGACGTGGTCGTTGGGATGGACCGGCGGCCCGCCTCCGGCGCTCGCGAGGTGGGCCAGCACCTCGTTGGCGTTCATGTTCGTCGAGGTGCCCGAGCCGGTCTGGTAGATGTCGATGGGAAAGGCGTCGTCGTGCTCGCCGTTCGCGACCGACTCCGCCGCGGCGACGATCGCTGCGGCGACGGCCGGTTCGAGCAGCCCGAGCTCGGCGTTCGTCTGGGCCGCTGCACCCTTGATCAGGGCGAGGGCATGGATGAAGGCCGGCGGCATCGGCCGGCCGGAGATGGGGAAGTTGAGGACGGCGCGCTGGGTGGACGCGCCATACAGGGCGTTCGCCGGCACCGCCATCTCGCCCATCGAATCGCGTTCGATCCGCGTCGCTTCGGGGTCGCCGGGAGCGGTCGCATCGGCGGTCGATTCCATCACCCGTCGATGGTAGCGCGCCGCCGCCGGCTGCCCGGGCCGTGAAGGGGGCTTGATCGGGCGTGATCGGGCCCGGCAGGCATCTCCCGTAGACTCCGTGGCATGAGCGTGGAGATCGGCTTCGACTCGGACACCTTCCGCCGGGTGATGGGCCATTTCGTCACGGGGGTCACCGTGGTCACGACGCTCGAAGCGGGCGAGCCGCGGGGGATCACCGTCAATGCCCTGAGCTCGGTGTCGCTCGAGCCGCCGCTGGTCATGGTGGCCCTGGATCGCCGGCGCTACATCACGCCCAAGGTGCATGCGGCCGGCCAGTTTGCCGTCAACGTCCTCGGCGAGCACCAGGAGGCGCTCGCCGACTGCTTCGCCGGCGCCCCGGTGCAGCCGGGCCGGGAGGAGTTCTGCGGTGCGGCCTGGGCGCCCGGTGCCTCTGGATTGCCCCTCCTCGAGGGAGCGATCGCGACCCTCGAATGCACGGTCGTCGGCGTCCATCCGATCGGTGACCACGACGTGTTCATCGGCCGGGTGGAAGCGCTGCGCAACGACGCACACCACCCCCAGCCCCTCCTCTACTACCGCCGGCGCTATCTGCGCGTCGAGCGGGCCGAGTCGATCGCGGTCGAAGGCCGGCAGGAAGGCTGACCCGGATGGCGTCCAGCGGGCCGCCGCCCGAAGCTGCCGCCGGCGGGACTGGACCGGCGCTCCGCTCGAATGTCGGTTCGGCGATGGCCACGATCGCAGCCGGCGGACTCCAGATCGGCTATGACGTGCACGGCAGCGGGCCGCCGCTGGTCATGCTCCACGGCGCCACGTCCACCGGCCGAGAGGACTTTGCCGCCCAGATCCCGGGGCTGGCGAAGGCGTTCCGGCTGTACCTGCCCGACGCCCGGGGCCACGGGTCGACGGCCTGGGACGGCGCCAACGGCTTCACCTATGAGCAGCTCGTCGACGATGCGCTTGCGTTCGTCGACGCCCTGGGCATCGACACCTTCCACCTGCTCGGCTTCTCGATGGGAGCGATGACGGCCCTGCAGCTCGCAGCCCGCTATCCCGACCGGTTGCGGACGCTGGTCGTGGTCGGGATCACCACGCAGCGCGAGCCCCGGGCGAGCGTCGTCCGCCGGCTCATGGACCCGGCGAGGATCGATCGTGACGACCCGGGCTGGGCCGCCCACCTGGGCCGGCGCCATGATGCGCACCAGGGCGAAGGCGCCTGGCGCCGGCTGCTGCCGGCGATCGCTGCGGATGTGGCGGCGCAGCCGCTCCTTGGGCCGCGCGACTTGCGTCGGATCGAGCTGCCGGCACTGGTCGCGGTGGGCGACCACGATCCGTTCGTGCCCGTGGATCATGCCTGGGGCCTGATGCGCCAGCTGCCCGACGGCCGGTTGTTCGTTGCCCCGGACTGCGGCCACGAGGTGATGGTCCGCCGGCCCGCCCTGTTCAACGAAGCCTGTGCGGGCTTCTATCGTTCGACCGAAGCCATCGCCCGGGGCCGCTCGGAGCAGCATCGCGGCGGCTCAGGTGCCACGTTCGAGGGAGACCATCGATGACCACCCTTCTCGTCCAATTCCGGCGGCCGGACGGCGGTCCCGAAGCCCTCGCTGCCTTCGAGCAGGCCTACGCCGAGACACACCTGCCCCTGGTGGCCGATACACCTGGCCTGCGCTCGCTCCGGATCCATCGCGTCAGCGAGGCCCTTGGCGCCGAGACCGAGCTGGTCCTGGTGGCCGAGATGGAGTTCGACGACCGCAGCGCCCTCGACGCCGGTCTTGCCTCAGATGCGATGCGCGCCGCCGGCCGGAACCTGCGGGCGATCGCCCCCGGCCTCGCCACGATGCTGGTGGTGGAGGATGCGCCCGACCTCGTCCCGGCAGGCTGGCGCTAGGCATACTGGCGGGGTGTCGTCCGGCCCCCTGGTCCGCGTCGCATTTCCCGCCCCAGCCCCGTTCGGGGCCGGCGAGCCCGCCAGCGGCGTGGCCCTCCTGACGATCGACCGCCCCGAGGCTCTCAATGCCGTCTCCTTCGCCGTGCTCGGCGAGCTGGTCGCTGCACTCAGGATCCTCGACGCAGACGCCACCTGCCGGTGCGTGGTCCTGACCGGCTCGGGTGCGCGGGCATTTGCGGCCGGCGCCGATATCCGGGAGCTGGCCGGGCAGACGCCAGAGTCCCTCCGTGCCGGTCCCGATTTCGCCCGCTGGGACGAGCTTCGCGAGATCGGCCTGCCGATCGTGGCCGCCGTCCGCGGCTATGCCCTCGGTGGCGGGTGTGAGCTGGCGATGGCCTGCGACCTCATCGTCGCCGCCGAGGACGCCCAGTTCGGCCAGCCCGAGATCAAGCTCGGGGTGATCCCGGGAGCGGGTGGCACCCAGCGGCTGACCCGGGCGATTGGCAAGGCCCGGGCAATGGAGATGATCCTGACCGGGCGCTCGATCGGTGCCCGGGAAGCCGAAGCCGCCGGCCTGGTCAACCTGGTCGTGCCGGCCGAGGAGACCCTGGATCGAGCGCTCGCGCTGGCCGGCCAGATCGCGGCGATGGCCCCGCTCGCGGTCCGGGCTGCCAAGGCCATGGTCAATCGGGCCTACGAGACGGCGCTGACCAGCGGCCTGGCCGACGAGCGCCGGGCATTCTTCGAGCTCTTCGCGACCGATGACCAATCCGAGGGCATGGCGGCCTTCACGGAGAAGCGAGCGCCGACGTGGCGAGGACGTTGAGCGAGGACCTGAGCGAGGACCTGGGCGAGGACCTGAGGAGGCATCCATGACCGAGGAAACGGGCCGGCCGCTCGGCGACGGCGGCAGCGACTACGGCAGCGACATCAGCCGGGACCTGGGCGATGGACCGCCCGCCTCGTTCCGCGATGAGGCGCCCCACCTCCTCGACCCGATCGATGCGGATGCACCGATCAGCGGGCACGTCCCCCCGGCCGCCGATGCACCGCCGATCTCGCTTGCGCCAGAGCACGACTGGGAGGCTGCCCGGGCAGTCCTCGTGCCCCTCCTGCGGCCGGCCGGTACGGTCGGCATCCACCTGGCCGACGTCAGTCGGTCGGCCATGGCCCTGAGCACCTCCAGCCACACGCTGCCCCTGCTGGGCGACGGGCCGGCAGACCTGTCCGTGGTCTATGCGATCCCGGCGGCCGGCTTCGATGTCGTGGTGAACGGCGAGCATCTCGTGTCGTGGGGCGTGGACGCGGCCGAGGTCCATCTCGCGGCGATGGCCAACCTCGCGGCCTGGTCGGGCGCCGCCCCGTGGACCGGCGAGGAGTCCGGCGATCGGCGCCTTCTCTCGTCGGACAACGGCGATGGTCCAGACGCCACGAGGATCCTGCTGCCCGAGGTCCGGGCCTACCTTCACGCGGCGCTCGGGCCGGTCGGCGGCTCGATCCTCGTGGGGCTGCCAGATCGCCACCTGCTGGTTGCCGGGGCATCCACCGCCGGCGATGCCGAGTTCGTGGCCCAGCTGGCCGGCTTCGTCGCCGATCACGCCGAAGCGGCCGACGAGCCCATCGATGGACGCCTCTTCGAGCTGGTCGGCGACGAGCTCCGTCCCATCGGCGGCTGAGGTTCGAGCCCCGATGGCCACCACTGCAACCTTTGAGGCACTGCGCTGGGAGGTGGACGGCGGCGTCGCCACGATCACCCTGAATCGGCCGGATGCCCTGAACAGCCTCGAGGCCACGCTCAAGGGTGAGCTCCTCCGCGCGTTCCGCGATGCGGCCCGTGATCCGGCCGTCCGGGTGGTGATCCTGACCGGGGCGGGGCGTGCCTTCTGCGCCGGCCAGGACCTGAAAGAGCGCCTCCAGCCCAGCCCGACCCCGCTCGACGTGGAGGTTCGCGAGCGGTTCAACCCGATCGTCGCGGCGATCCGCTCGCTCGACAAGCCGGTGATCGCCGCGATCAACGGGGTCGCCGCCGGCGCCGGGGCATCCCTGGCCTTCGCCTGCGACCTGCGGATCGCGGCCGAGCCGGCCACCTTCGTCCTCGCGTTTGGACGCATCGGGTTGATCCCGGACAGCGGAGCCACCTGGCTCCTGCCGCGCCTGATCGGCCTCGGCCGTGCGACGCAGCTGATGCTCCTCCCGGATCCATTGACGGCGGCGGAGGCGCTCAGGATCGGCCTCGTGGGCCGGGTCGTGCCAACGGCCGAGCTGATGGCCGCGGCGGGCGCGCTGGCCGCAACCCTGGCCGGCGCCGCGCCGCGTGCACTGGCCCTCACGAAGCGGGCCATGCGCCGGGCGCTCGATGCCGGCTTCGAGGAGAGCCTCGAGTACGAGGCGTCGCTCCAGGGGATCGCTGGGCGGACCGCGGACCACGCCGAAGGGTTGGCTGCCTTCGTCGAGAAGCGCCCACCCCGATTCACGGGCTCCTGAACCAGACGAACCTGACAATTCGGAGCGAGACCCGGGCCACGAACCTGGCCGGCTGGCTGCTGGTTGCCGCGGTCGGCACGTATATCGCGCTGCAAGACGCTGCCTGGCGGGTGCCGATGCCGTCCGGCGCCCCGTTGGTCCCGATCTGGGCTGCGTCCGTCGGGCTCCTGGCGCTGGCGACGTTGCTGATCCGCGGGCGGCTGGGACCGGTGGCCGTGCTGGCGATCATGGCCCTGGTCGCCTCGGTCCTGTTCGATGCCACGTTCTTCGAAGGCGTGGCCTTCCGCGACCTGGGGATCTACCTCCGGGCCGGTGTCAACTTCCGGCTCGGCCAGCCGATCTACCTGGACGGCCTGGTGACGTCCCTGCCCTCCGACCCGACCGCGTATCCCTACCTGTACCCGCCACCGACGCTGCCCTTCGCGGCGCTGCTCTCGGTGCTGCCCGTCCCGCTCGTCACGATCGGCTGGGAGCTGATGCTGCTGGCCGCGTCGCTCGGTGGGCTTCGGCTGATCGGCGTGGGCTGGCGCTGGAGCATCGTCCTGCTCGCCTGGCCGCCATTCGCCCAGGGCCTGTACGTGGGCAACGTTGCGCTGCCGCTCTTCCTTCTCTTCGCGGCGGGACCGTGGCTCGGCAGCGGCCTGCTCGTCGGCGCCCTGCTCAAGCCGCAGGGTGCCATCGCCGGCCTGTGGCTGCTGCGCGCGGGCCGCTGGCGGCCGATCGCGTTGGCCGGGATCGTGATTGCCGGGCTTGTCGGGTTGACCCTGCCGATCACCGGGCTCGACGCCTGGCGGGCGTGGCTCGACGGGCTGGCCTGGTTCAGCCGTTCCCAGCCGCTCGTACCGCGAACGTTCTACGGCCTGGCCCTCGACGAATATGTCCCGGGGCTGTTGGCGCTCGCGACCGGCCTGCTGGTCACGGTCCTGGCGGTGCTGCCTCGTGGCCGGCCGGCACTCGCCAGGCTGGGCGTCGCGACCGTCGTCGCGTCGCCCTCGCTCTACGCCCATGGGTTCACGGTTGCCCTGCCAGCCCTGCTCGAGCTGCGCGCCCTCGCCTTCTGGTCGGCGATCGTCCTGACGTCGGTCGCGGGCGGCCCGGCCTGGTTCCTGGCCCTGGGGGTGGTGGTTGCCGGCTGGTTCCTGCCGGTCCTGCGTCGCTCAGCGCCGGAAGGGGCCGGCTGCGACGATGAGCTCCATCCGCTCGGAGGCTCGCCCGAGCCGTGGCCGGCAGCCGGCGCCGACGCGGGTCAGGGGTAGGTGTAGGAGGGCGGGTTGCCGCTCGTCTGGCCGACGAGGAAGAAGCCCGCGCTCGTCAGGTAGACGACCTGGACCCGGAAATAGATCGTGTCGCCCGACGAAAAGCCGCTGGCCGCCGGAACCTTGACATTCGTTGTCTTGAGCGATGGCACGATGATCGTCCCGACCTGGCCGCCGAAGCCGGAGTCGGACGAGTACTGGACGCGGTACTCGCTGAAACAGGCGGCCGACTGGTTGTAGATGCTCCAGACCACGTAGGGCGCGCCGACGGATGCCGGGCCCATGTCCAGGACCCCAAGGCCAAGTGCCGACTCGACGTCGCTCGCCGCCAGGACAGTGCTCCCGGGTCCCAGGACCAGCGTCCGGTAGAAGTAGGTGAAGCCCTTCACCACCGTCGCGTCGGCGGCGCTCGTCGTGGTCCGGACCGAGGAGGATGCAATGAGCGTGGTACCGGCTGCGGGATAGGCCCGGGGGATGTTCGGCGACAAGCTCCTCAGGAGGACGTACTTCGAGAAGCCCGTGCCGGTGTATTTCGACCAGCTCAGGAGAACGCCGCCGTAGCAGGAATTCGGTGACAGGCTGAGCGTGGGTTGCGGCGTGCCCGTCGGCGACGGGCTCGGCGACGGGCTGGCGGTGGGCGTGGGCGTCGGTCGCGGCGTCGGATTGAGCGTGCCGGTCGGCTCAGGGGTCGGGCTGGTCGTGGCGCTCGCGTCGGGCGAGCCGCTCGGCGAGGTCGTGGGCGCGTTCGTTGGGCTCGGGGTCGGCGACGGCGTGTCGTTGGGCGCCAGGGCGACCCCGGCCAGGGCGCCGATCGGGTAGCCGAGCGCCTCGTCGGCCTTCGCGTTCGCGATGAGCCAGGGATCGGTGAAGTCTGTTGCCGGGATGGGGCCAACGGTCAGCCCGTCGGAACCGGGGCTGCCGAAGATGACCGACACGGAGCTGCCTTCGGCGATCTGCCGGCTGCCGCCGGGCCCGGCCACCGCGACCGTGTGCTCGAGGTCGAGAAGGGTGACCTGCTCGCCGCCGGCCGGGTCGGGGACCCGATTCAGGTCGAATGCCGTGCCGGTCGCGGTCCACGTGTACGGCCCCGTGACCACGGCGTACGACCCGCCGGCCGGCAGGACCACTCGGTCGTAGGCTCGCCCGGCAAGCAGCGCGAGCCGGACGGTCGAGCTGTCCAGGGTGTCGATCCGGAGATCTGCGCCACCGGCGAGGCGGGCCTGGCTCGAACCGAGCAGGAGCGTTGCGTTGCCACTCGTCGCGACCCGCACTTCGTCGCCCGCGGAGAGGCTGGTTCCGGCGACGAGTGCCTGGCTGCCGCCGCCTCGGATGAGGGTCGCGCCAGACGTGTCCCCGGCACGATTCGCGTCAGTTGCCCGGAGGACGCCCGATGACAGCGCCAGG
This sequence comes from Chloroflexota bacterium, assembly GCA_041691435.1. Lineage (GTDB taxonomy): Bacteria > Chloroflexota > Limnocylindria > Limnocylindrales > CSP1-4 > Palsa-1033. The sequence continues at coordinate 14,085 of JBEPUS010000012.1, read as the reverse complement.
GCCGCCGCAGCGACGACGACGACGGCCAGCCCGGCGATCGCCCACGGCCGGCGCGAGGCCGTTCGTCCGCGGGCAGCCTGTGAGGCGGGCCGTGGCCCGTGGACCGGGTGGGCCATGGCGTCGGAGGGCAGGCCAGCGAGGGCGGGTGCCATCGCCAATGGAGCGAGGCGCGTCCGAAGGGCAGCGGCGAATGCGAGATCCGGCCGGGCGGCGGTGACCTGGGCTTTACGGTTGCGGGCTCGCCTGCCGGTTGCCGCCAGCTCGCTTGCGAGCGCATCCAGGGCCGGTCCGGCCGGATCGGCCGCCCGATCGAATGGCACCGGTGCCTCGGCACGATCGGACGCCTCAGGAGGCGCGAAGGCCTCCGCGGGAACCACGACGACGGCGGCGGCAGCCCGGGGTGCGGCAGGCCGCCTGGGAGCTGCCGGCTTGGAGGCCGTTGGCGCGGGATCTGCGGCCTTGAGCGTCGCGGGCTTGACCATTGCGGGTTTGGGCGTCTCGTTACGCGGCATGGACGCCCGTTCCCGCCAGGACGGCGTTGAGCGCCCGGAGGGCGCGCTCGAGGCGCACGCCAAGCTGTGCCGCCGAGACGCCGAGCGCGCCGCACAGCTCAGGGTCGCTCAGGTCGTCGAAGTACTTGAGGATCACCACCCGGCGCTGGGGCTCCGTCAGGCGGCGCAGCCCCGCCCGCAGCTCGTCGCGGTCAAGGGCGGCGGCAAAGAGTGCTGTCGCGACGGTATCGCCCACGAGTCCCTCGGGTCGCTCGGCCCCCGGCTCGGCCATGTCGCCGGCGCGGACCCCGGCGGGATCGGCGCCCTCCGGCCGTCGGGGGCGGTCGACGACGGCCTGCGCCGCCACCCGGAAGAGCCAGCCACCCAATGCCTCGGTCGGCAGCGTCCCAGCCTGGATTGCTTCCAGACCGCGCTGGAAGCAGGTCGCGGTGATCTCCTCGGCGGCGGCTCGGTCGCTGGTCCGGCGGGCAACGAATCCGTAGACGCGCGGCAGGTAGTGGTCGTAGAGCACGCCGTATGCCTCGGCATCCACGCGTGCCCTGACCACGAGTCCACGCTCGCGCTCAGGGTCCATCCGGCTTCTGGGTCGCTCGTTTGCCATTCGATCCACGACGGTACCGATGCCGGATCCGGACCACCATTCACCAGCCGTACTGTCTGGCGCCGTCGCAGGTACCGCCCTGCCGAATCCAAGAGTCCTTGCTGCCTGGCCCGGCACCCCCACTTGACGGGGCCGGGCGGCCGTTCTACCGTCCCTAACGAACGTTCGTTGGAGGCCGATCAAGGAGCATGGTAGAGACCCGGCGACAGCAGATCGAGACAATCGCCTCGAGCCTCTTCCGTGAGCAGGGCTACGCCGGGACGAGCGTGCGGGACATCGCCCGGGGCCTCGACATCCAGGGCGCCAGCCTCTACGCCCACGTCTCGTCGAAAGAAGACGTCCTGTGGGCGATCGTGCGCCGGGCAGCCGAATCCTTCGAGGCCGCGGCGGACCAGGCCGAGCAGGCGACGCTCGGGGCGCCGGCCCCCGACCGGCTCGTGGCCTATGTCCGGGGACACGTGGGCGTGCTGACCGACAACGTCGGCCAGGCCAGTGTCTTCGTCCGGGAATGGCGCGCGTTGTCGGGCGAGCGACGGGCCCGGATCGGCGCTCGCCGGGACGCGTATGAGAACCGCTGGCGGCAGCTGATCGCCGAGGGCAGTGAGGCCGGTGCCTTCGCCCCGGCCGACCCACCGCTGGCCGCCGCCTACCTCCTGACCGCGCTCAACGGGATCGTTACCTGGTACCGGCCCGACGGTCCGCTGTCCGCTCGGGCAATTGCCGCCGAGTTCGTCAACCTGAGCCTGCGCTCGCTCGGCGCGCAGGGCTGACCGTGCACGAGGTCCAACCATGACCGATCCACTCGCCCTTGACCCGGTCCTGCCAGAACGGGAACGGAGCCGGCTCCCGTTCAACCAGGATCGACCCCACGACGAGCGCTACCAGGCGTTCGAGGACCACGTCCTGGCCGGCGGCAAGATCGAGGCCGGCGACTGGATGCCCGACGAATACCGGACGAGCGTGCTGCGCTTCGTCGAGATGCACGCCAACAGCGAGCTCATGGGCGTCCTGCCCGAGCGCGACTGGATCATGCGGGCGCCGACCCTCCGCCGGAAGCTAGCCCTGACCGCCAAGATCCAGGACGAGGTCGGCCATGCCCAGCTGCTCTACCGGGTCGCCGAGGACCTGGGCAAGCCGCGCGAGGCGATGATCGACGACCTCCTCGCCGGCCGGACCAAGTTCCATAACGTCTTCCACTACCCAACCCGCACGTGGGCAGATATCGGGGTGATCGCCTGGCTCGTCGATGCCGCCGCGATCGTCGCCCAGCAGGCCCTGCGCGACTCGAGCTACGCGCCCTATGCCCGGACGATGAAGAAGATCTGCTGGGAGGAATCGGTTCACATCATGCACGGGCGCGACGTGGTCGTGACCCTTGCGGCGGGCACGCCCGCCCAGCGGGCGATGGTCCAGGAGGCGCTCGATCGCTGGTGGCCGCCGCTCATGCAGATGCATGGACCGCGCTCCGACCGGAGCAAGGATCGCGACCTCCACTGGCGGATCAAGGCGAAGACCTCCGAGGAGCTCCGCCAGGAGTTCCTCGGGATCTACGTGCCCCGCGTGCGCGAGCTGGGCCTCAGCCTGCCCGACCCGGAGCTGCGCCTCGACCCGGTCGCCGGCGAGTGGCGCTACACCGAACCGGACTGGGCCGAGCTGCGCTCGGTGGTGACCGGGCACGGACCCGCGTCGGCAGCCCGAATCGGCTTCCGGCTGGCGCAGCGCGAGGAGACCCGCTGGGTCCGCGAAACCATCCTGGGTCCGGCGGTGGCGGCCTGATGCTGCCGCGTCCAGCCGGCCACGAGGACGAGCCCAGCCCGGGCGCGACGAAGCCCACGAGCGGCCCGGAGCTCGAGCCGTTCGAGGTCTTCCGGCAGGAACGCGAGGGAGAGCCGATGCGCCACGGCGGCAGCGTCGTCGCGCCCGATCCCACGCTCGCCCTCCACTATGCCCGCGAGCTCTTCGCGCGGCGCGGCGAGAGCCTCCGGCTGTGGGTCATCCGGCGCGCTGACATCGTCGAGCTCGATGACCAGGACCTGCTCAATCCGCCGCTCGACCGCTCGTACAAGAAGCCGGGCGGCTACGTCATGCGCGACAAGCTCGCCCAGGCCCGGGTCCGAACCGGACAGGCCAAGCGGACGGCATCGAGTGGCCGCGGAGCCGGGCCGGCCACCCCGGCCGCGCCGCCTGACCAGGCCGGCCAGGCGTGACCACTGGAGCTGAGCGCGTGGCGCTGGCCGAGCCGGGTCTCGAAGCCGCGACCGCCGAGCTGCTGTTTGCCCTGGCCGACGACGATTTCGTCCTCGGCTTTGCCGACAGCGAGTGGACGGGGATCGCGCCGCACCTGGAAGAGGACGTGGCGATGAGCTCGCTCGCCCAGGACGAGATCGGCCATGCGGCGGCGTACTACGGCCTGCTGGCAGCGCTCACCGCCGGGGATCCCGACCAGATTGCCTACGACCGCCCGGCCGAGGCGTTCCGCCACGCGCGCCTGGTCGACCACGGCCGGGGGGACTGGGCTCGGACCATGGCGCGCCGCTGGCTCTATGACACCGCCAACGCGGTCCGCCTCGAGGCGCTGGCCGGTTCGAGCTGCGGACCGCTGGCGGACCTTGTGCTCAAAGTTCGCCGCGAGGAGACCTATCACCTCCTCCATGGCGAGGCCTGGCTCGAACGGCTCGCCCGCGCCGGCGGTGAGTCCCGCCGGCGCCTCATTGACGCCCTCGAGCTCGTGGGGCCCGACGCTCCCAGCGTCCTGGCGCCGCTGCCTTCCGAGTCGGCCCTCGTCGGTGCCGGCATCCAGCCCGTGGCCGGCGCCGAGCTCCGCAAACGCTGGTCGGGGCGGATCGATCCCGTCCTTGACCGGCTGGGGCTCGCGCTGCCGGCCGCGGCCGCGGCGGCCCTCGATCCGCTCACGGCTCGCTCGGGACACGGGCCGGCATTCGCCGGACTGTGGACCGAGTTCGAATCGGTCCGCGGACTGGACCGCGAGGCGACGTGGTGATCAGCTCCAGCCCGGCCCGCGAGGCTGCCGGTTCGGACGTGCTGGATTGGGTCCAGGCGATCCTCGCCGGGATCGTGGATCCGGAGATTCCGGCGATCTCGATCGTCGATCTGGGCATTGTCGGCGGGGTGACCCTGGCCGGGGGGACCCTGGCCGTCGAGATCCTGCCCACCTTCATCGGTTGCCCGGCCCTCGACCTGATCCGGGCCACCATCGCCGAGCGCCTCGCGCCGCTGCGAGAGAACGTGACCACCCGCGTCGAACGGGTCACGGTGACGATCAGCTATGCCGAGCCCTGGACGGCGGCCCGGATCACGGAGCGTGGACGAACGGCGCTGACGGCCAGTGGCTTTGCTCCAGCCCAACGCGAGCACGAGTCCCTGCCCGGGCTCGTCAATCTCGTGGCCAGGGCGACCTGCCCGTACTGCGGCTCGCGCCGTACCGTCGTCGAGAATGCCTTCGGGCCGACCCGCTGTCGCTCGATCCACTACTGCACGGACTGCCGCCAGCCATTCGAGCAGTTCAAGGAAGGCTGACCGGTTGCCGCCCGAGATCGCGGTCATCGGCGCCGGCACGATGGGCGCCGGGATTGCCCAGCTTGCCCTTGAGCATGGTCATCGGGTCCGGCTGATCGACCTCGACCCCGGGGCAACCGCGCGCGGCCAGGCCGCGATTCGCGATCGAATCGCCCGCCGTCTCGCCCGCAGCGGGCTCGCGGGCGGACCGCTGGAGGCGGCGCTCGATGAGCTGCTCGGTCGCCTGGCGATCGGCAAGGACCTGGAGCCGGCGGCCGGCGCGACCTTCGTGATCGAAGCAGTGGTCGAGTCGCTCCGCGTGAAGCAGGCCCTCTTCGAGCAGCTCGACCGGGTCACGGCCGGCGACGCGATCCTCGCCTCCAACACGAGCGCGCTCTCGATTGGCAGCATCGCGCACGCGGCTGCTGGCCATCCCGAGCGGGTGCTGGGGCTCCACTTCTTCAACCCCGCCCCGATCATGCCCCTCGTCGAGGTCGTCGCGGGACCGCTGACCACGGCCACGGTTGTCGAGGCGGCCGCCGGCCTGGTCGGCAGCTGGCAGCGAACTCCGATTCGCTGCGCGGATCGGCCGGGCTTCGTCGTCAACCGGGTCAATCGACCGTTCACGATCCAGGCGCTGCGCTGCCTCGAGGCGGGCCGGGCGAGCGTCGCCACGATCGACGCGGCGATCCGCGACCAGGGCTTTCCACTCGGACCGTTCGAGCTGATGGACCTCATCGGGATCGACATCAACCTGGCCGTGGCGACGGCAATCTGGGAGGGACTCGACCGATCGCCGCGCTTCCAGCCCTCATCGATCCAGGCCGGTCTCGTGGCAGCCGGCCGGCTTGGCCGGAAGTCAGGCGAAGGCTTCTACCGCTACGACGAGGGCGGCGCCAAGGCGGGACCAGCCCCCCAGTTCGAGGATGGGACGCAAGCAACGCACGATCCAGGCCCGCCCGGCTCCATCGCGGACCGGATCCGCCTGGCGATCGCGAACGAGGCGTTCCGGGCGCTCGATGCTGGGGTGGCGGCCGACGAGGCAACGATCGACCTCGCCTTGCGCCTCGGAGCGAACCATCCTGACGGCCCGTTTGCCTGGGCCCGCTCGCGCGGCCTGTCCGAGGTCATCGCCGGGCTGCAGGGATTCGACGCGCTCGATCCAGGCGCGTTCGAGCCGGCGCGCGGGCTGCTCGAGGCCGCCGGCCGGCAGTGACCCGGCGCGGGCCGTGGCGCGATCGGATTGCGATCGAATTGCGATCGGCGTGGCCTTCACTGGCATTGGATCCGGTCGAGGGACCGGCACGGCCGGCTCGGTCCGGCCCGCAGCTGGGGTCGCCGTTCATGCAGGATCGTCACAACCCGCGGTGGTGGTTGACCGGCGCCCCGGCGCTGATCGCCGTCGCGCTGCTCGCCGCCGCCTGCTCGGGATCGCCGGCCGGGCCCACCCAGGCACCCGTCGCTCCCGGCGGCGCGCTGCAAGGCAGTTCTGCCCCGGGCGCCGCCGTCAGTCCAACCGGCGGTATCTGATTTCGTCTCGATCAAGGACCAGGTCCTGTGCGGGCTGACCACGCTGGGCTACCAGCACCTGGCCGGCAAGGCCGACTTCCAGCCGAACTCGATGCCCGACGCGGATGCGACCCGGATCGCCGAGCAGTACGGAACCCTCTGCAACAAGATCTACGGCAGTGGCAACACCAACCCCACCTTGACCGCCCCGCCGATCGCTGCCGGTTCGAGCGTCGCCAGTACGCCGGCCGTCTCGATCGCGATCCCGGCGATCGGCGGCCACCTCGGGCCGACCTTCCCGCTCCCGGCCGGGCTGGACTGCTCGAGCGTGACGACCACGGACAGCGAAGGTAACGTGACCTGCAGCGCAACGAACGTGGCCAACTCGAACGCCATCTACCCGTTCTACCTGAGCGTCCTGCCCGGGGCCGGCTACACGATCAACCACGAATCCGAAGAAACGGCCCAGAACGGGGATGAGGTTGCGTCGATCCTGTTCGAGGGCAACGGGGCGGGCGGCTTCTCTTCGATCAGCGTGCTCGGTGGCCGGGTCACCATCACCATCCAGGCGCCATGAGCCGGGTCCGCTCGAGCAGCGTGGCGTTGCGCCAAGCAGCGCTTCCTGCGCTACGATCCACCCTGCTCCGGCCGCCTGCCAGACCCGGTGTCGTTTCCAGGATCCCGCCCAAGAGGTTGACCATGGCCCCCCGACTGACATCCAGCCGCATTGCTTCGGCCGTCCTGGCCGCAGGCGTCGCCATTCTCCTGGCCGCCTGCAGCTCGACCGCGACGGCGGCCCCGGGCGGCGCGAGCACCGCTCCCGGCGCCTCGACCGCGGCGGGCTCGAGCTCCGGTCCGGCCGTGCCCGGCTTCTCGCTGCCAAACGATGACAAGGACCTCGAGGCGCTCCTGCCGGGCAGCCTGTGCGGCGTTGCCGACGTGAAGACGAGCCTGAGTGGCGCCGACCTTTCGTCGGGGGCTGACCCGGCCTTCGAAGCGACCCTCTCGCAGCTGGGCAAGTCCGCCAGTGATGTCGGCTTTGCGATCGCCGAACCCGATCCGACCAAGGCCTCCGACTGCCAGACGAGCGTCGGCGTCTTCGCGGTGAACGGGGCGGACCCCAACACGCTCAAGACGGTCTTCCTGGCGGCCGCGGCGGCCGGCGAGACGGCCTATACCGAGGGGAACGTCGGCGGCAAGGACGTGTTCATCGATTCGAGCGACCCGACCAACAAGAACTACGCCTACTTCAAGGGCGATGGTGTCTTCTTCGTCGGGGCACCGGACGACGCCACCGCCGCGCCCCTCCTGTCTGCCCTGCCGTAAGCCCGCAACCGCCGAGGGCGGTCGCGCCGGCCGACCGGCCGCTCAGCCCGCCCTACAATCGGGTTGATGCCTCGAGACCTCCTACGTCCGCTCCGGGATCCGTGGATCGTCGCGGCCGTGCGCAGCCCGGTCGGACGCTATGGCGGCGCGCTGGCCGGCGTCCGTCCTGACGACCTGGCCGCCAGCGTGCTGCGGGCCCTGGTCGAGCGCTCGGGGATCGATCCCGGCCTGATCGAGGACGTCATCCTCGGCTGTGCCAACCAGGCCGGCGAGGACAATCGGGACGTGGCCCGGATGGCCCTCCTGCTGGCCGGCCTGCCGGTCGAGATCGGCGGCCTGACCGTCAACCGGCTGTGCGGCAGCGGCCTGCAAGCGATCAACTCCGCCGCCCATGCGATCCAGGTGGGCGACGGCGCCGCGTTCATCGGCGGCGGCGTCGAATCCATGACCCGGGCGCCGTACGTGATGGCCAAGCCTGCGACGGCCTGGGAGCGGGGCAGCCACGAGCTCCAGGACACGACGCTTGGCTGGCGTTTCCTCAATCCGCGGCTAGCCGAGCGCTATGGGTCCGATTCGATGGGCGAGACCGGCGAGAACGTCGCGGAGCGCTGGAAGGTCAGCCGCGAGCGCCAGGATGCCTTCGCGCTCAGCAGCCACCGCAAGGCGATCGCCGCGATCGAGGCCGGCCGCTTTGATGACCAGATCGTGCCGATCGAGATCCCGGCGGGGCGCGGCAGCGCGGCGGTGACCGTGACCCGCGACGAGCACCCGCGGGCCGAAACGAGCCCCGAGGCACTGGCCCGGCTGCGGCCGGCCTTTCGCGAGGGCGGCAGCGTGACCGCCGGCAACAGCTCGGGGATCAACGACGGCGCGAGTGCCGTCCTCCTCGTCGAAGCTGACCGGGCCCGCGAGCTCGGCCTGACGCCCCTGGCGCGGGTGGTATCGACGGCCGTCGCCGGGGTGGAGCCGGCGATCATGGGCATCGGCCCCGTGCCGGCCAGCCGCAAGGCGCTCGAGCGGGCGGGCATCGGCGTCGGTGACCTGGACCTCGTGGAGCTCAACGAGGCATTTGCCAGTCAGTCCCTTGCCTGCATCGACGAGCTGGGCCTGGACCCGGACAAGGTGAACGTCAACGGCGGCGCGATCGCCCTGGGTCATCCGCTCGGGATGAGCGGCGGCCGGCTGGTCACGATGCTCGTCCACGAGCTCGTCCGGACTGGCGGCCGGTATGGCCTGGCCACGATGTGCATCGGGGTGGGCCAGGGGATCGCGACGATCGTGGAGCGGATCGAAGGCTAGCCTCGGTCCGGTACGAATGGGTTTCGGGGGCAGGCTTGTCGAAACTCGTTGCGATGCGTACGATGAACCCGGACACAGCTCCGCGACGCCCAGATCACACGCCCTCCGAAGGAGGAAGGACCGAATGCTCGACATCCAGCCGACCACCCTGAGCCTGACTGACGCTGCAGCCGGCAAGCTGCGCGAGCTCACCGCGGCCGAGACCAGCCCCGAGATCGGGCTCCGGGTCTACGTGTACAGCGGTGGCTGCTCGGGCTTCAAGTACGGGATGATGATCGAGGATGCCCCCACCCCCGAGGACCAGATGCTCGAGGCCAACGGGGTCAAGGTCTACGTCGATGGCAAGAGCATTGACCTGCTGCGCGGCGCCCAGATCGACTACGTCGACACCCTGATGGGCGCCGGCTTCACCGTGAACAACCCGAACGCCGTCGCTGCCTGCGGTTGCGGTTCCAGCTTCCGGACCGCCGACGACGGTGGCGCTCCGCGAGGTTGCGCCCACTGAGCCGGCCGGGCTGACGAGCCTGCCTTCGACGCCGCCGGTGATGCACCCCGGCGGCGTTTCCGTATCCGCCGGCAGCCGGTCCTGACCATGGAGCTCCCGCTCTTCCCGCTGCACACCGTGCTCTGCCCGGGCGTCGCCCTGCCCCTCAAGGTCTTCGAGGACCGCTATCGCGCGATGATCCGGCGCTGTCTCGAAAATGACGAGCCGTTCGGCGTCGTCCTGATCCGTGACGGGCGCGAGGTGGGGTCCGGGGCGACGGCCATCGCCACGGTCGGCACGATCGCCGAGATCCGCGAAGCCTCCAAGTACAGCGACGGCCGCTACGACCTGCTCGTGGTGGGCACGCGCCGCTTCCGGATCGAGAGCGTTGCCGTGGGTCGTGAGCCGTACCTGGTGGGCCAGGTGACCGAGCTCGACGAGCCGGTCGGCGACCAGGACCGGGCCGAGCGGCTGACCGGCGACGTTACCCAGCGCTTCGTCCGCTACCTCGCCCTGCTCCAGCCGGAAGAAGGCGAGGACGGGGCGGAGATCGACGTGCAGGTCGAGGTGGATCTCGAGGATGACGACTCCGACGAGGGCGAGGTGGTCGCCAGCCGCTCTCCGGCTGACCCAGGCGAGGCAGTCAGGGTCTCGATCCCTGACGACCCGACCATCCTGTCGCACCTGCTCAGCGGGATCATCCAGGTGGACCAGCCCCTCCGCCAGGAGCTGCTCGAGGCAGAGACAACGGTGGACCGGATCGAGGAACTGATCCGGCTGATCGAGCGGGAGATCACCTTGCTCGAGCGCCGCCTGCGCAACTACACCGTCGACCCGCGCGGCGCAGCCATCCGCCGGAACTAGGCCGCCGGGCGGTGCGGCCTTGAGGCTGGCACCCGTCTGCCAGGCTCCTGCCCGCCCTTGACGGTGGGCGTGCTCGCTCCATGGGCATTCCGTGCAGAACGTGACCGACAAGGTCCGCAAGGCAAGTCGGCGCCGGGCGCCGGAGCCGGAGCGGAGCACGATCCCGCTGCTCGCTTGGCGGATTCCTGCAGGCCTGGCCGCAGCTGGGGCCGATTCGCGGACCTTGAGCCCCGCTAGACCCGAGAATGCCCATGGAGCGAGCACGGCCGGGGTTTAGGTCCGGGGAAGCCGTCCGGATGTGTAGTCAGGTCGGCGCGGCCGCTCACCACTCAGCCCGCCGCTCGGCCCGGAGCCGCGGGGGCAAGAGGCGCCGGAGCGGAGGCCGGAGAGGTCGAGCCCGCCGCTCGGTCCGCACTTACTCGGAGAAGCGCTCTTCCTTCCAGGGGTCGGCGTCGTTGTTGTAGCCGTAGCGTTCCCAGAACCCGAGGATGTCGTGGTCGACGAACTCGAGCCCCCGGATCCACTTGGCGCTCTTCCAGAAGTAGCGCTTGGGGACCAGGAGGCGCAACGGCCAGCCGTGCTCCAGCTCGAGCGGCTGGCCGCCGAAGGTGTCGGCCAGGAGCACGTCGTCATCGTCGAGGATCGATAGCGGCAGGTTGGCGGTGTAGCCCTGCTCGGAATGGGCGAGGACGAACGCGGCCGGGGACCTGAGCTGGGCCCGGCCGAGGATCTCCTGGATCGGCACGCCTTCCCAGCTCGTATCGAGCTTGGTCCAGCGGGTCACGCAGTGGATATCGGTCTGGACGGTCTTGCGCGGCAGGGCCTTGAATTCGGTCCAGGTCAGGGTGAACGGGCTGTCGACCTCACCGAAGACCTTGAAGTCCCACGCGGCGAGGTCCGTCTTGGGCGTGGATCCGTAGTGGAGGACTGGGAACTTCTCCGTCCGGTACTGGCCGGGCGGGATGCGCTCGGCGATGGCAGGATCCACGGTTTTCCCTCCGAACAGGCGCTCGAACATGGTCGACTCCAGGCTTTTCGTCGATTGTCGCCGAGCGCTAGGTAGCGCGTCGCAGATGCAGTAGGCTACCGCCCCGTGAAGCCAACATCACCAGCGGTGGGTTCGGGCGACCAGGGATCCACCGAGGTTCGGCCCCGGGTGATCGTGGTCATGCCCGCATACAACGCAGCCCAGACCCTCGAGCGGACCTACGCCGACATCCCGTTCGATGTCGTCGACCACATCATCCTGGTCGACGACGTGTCCAAGGACGAGACCGTGGACGTGGCCCGGAACCTGGGCCTGCAGGTCGTGGTCCATCGCCAGAACCGGGGCTACGGTGGCAACCAGAAGACCTGCTACGCAACGGCCCTCGAGGCCGGCGCCGACGTCGTGGTCATGCTCCACCCCGACTACCAGTACGACGCCACCCGGATCCCCGAGCTGATCGCCCCGATCGTCTCGGGCGACAAGGACCTGATGCTGGGCAGCCGCTTCCTGGGCGACCCGCTGGCTGGTGGGATGCCGCGCTGGAAGTTCGTCAGCAATCGCTTCCTGACCGGGGTCGAGAACCTGGTCTTCAGGTTGCACCTGAGCGAGTACCACACCGGGCTGCGGGCCTACAGCCGGGCACTCCTTGAAGCGATTCCCTACGAGCTGAACAGCGACGACTTCGTCTTCGACCAGGAGCTGATCGCCCAGGTGGTGGCCGCGCACCGCTTCAAGATCGGCGAGATCGGCGTCCCGACTCGCTACTTCGAGGAGGCCAGCTCGGTCGGCTTCAAGCGCAGCGTGGTCTACGGGCTGTCCACCCTCGGGGTCGTCCTGCGCTACATGCTCCACGCCACCCGGATCCGCCGCTCGCCCCAGCTGACAGCCCGCCGCCCGACGCCCGGCTGACCAGGGTGCGCGGCCGCAGCGGAGCGTTCCTGCGGGTCGGAATCGGCCTCGCGATCTCGATCTTCTCGATCTGGTTCGTCCTGGGCGAGGTGGACCTGGGCGCGGCCTGGGCGATCATCAGCACGGCCAACCCGGCCTGGCTCGGGGTGGGCCTGCTGTTCCTGTCGGCCGACATCCTCTTCCGCGCCGTGCGCTGGCAGCGCCTGATCCTGCCGATCCAGCGGGTCAGGTTCCTGCCGATCCTGGGCTACCTGCTGGTCGGCTACCTGGCCAACAACGTGCTGCCGGCACGGCTGGGCGAGCTCGTTCGGAGCCACTACCTCGGCGATCGCGAGCGGATCAGCCGGGCCTCCACCCTGGGCACCGTTGTCGTGGAGCGAGTCGTCGATATCGTCGTCCTGGTCGCAATCGCGGCCCTCGCGATCCTCGTCCTGAACGTGCGCGGCGTCGTGGCCAGCGCGATCCTGGTGGCCCTCGCCGTGACCGGCCTGCTGGTGGTTGCCCTGGCCATCGGGATTGCTGCGCATCGGCTGCCCGGCGCCGCCAAGATGGCCGGCCTCCTCGAGCGTTGGCCGAGCGCGGCCGAAGCCGCCCGGAAGCTGCGCGACGGGCTGGCGGTTGCGGGCCGCCCAAGGACCCTGGGCGAAGCGCTGATCCTGAGCGTCGCCGCCTGGGGCTCCACCGTCGTCGCCTTTGCGGCGATCGGCCAGGCGATCGGCCTGCACCTGCTGATCGGCGAGGCGTCCCTGCTGGCGGCTGGCGTGGCGCTGGCGACGGCGATTCCGTCCGGACCGGGCTACCTGGGCACATACGAGCTGGCGGCGGTCAAGATCGCCGAGGCGCTCGGCCGCTCGAGCGAGCAGGCGTTCGCGCTGGCCCTCCTGGCTCATGCGACGGTGCTGGTCCTCACGTCGGTGACAGGCGCCGCAGCATTCCTCCGGCTGGGCTGGACGAGCAGCGTTCACGAGGTCGAGGACGTGGTCAGTGGAGCGCCGGACCCCGAAGCCGGGCCCTAGGCCCGACGTCCCCAGGCCTGACCCGGAATCCAGAACCCCCGGCGTGGTGCCGGGGGTTCTTTCGATTCGGAGCCAGGGGTCCTACGGGAGGAGGCCCGCCTGGGTGAGCCACGCCTTGGCGACGGCCGGCGTGTCCTGCTGGTTGACGGCGATGTCCACGCCGAGCGTGGTCAGGTCCGCCGTCGTCAGCTTTGCCGAGACCGCGTTGAGGAGCGCCTCGAACGAGGTCGCATCCACCTTGGCGAGGTAGTCGTTGCGCACGAGCGGAGCGATGTTCTGAGCCGGCTGGGTCTTGAGGTCATCGGTCAGGGTGACGAAGCCGAACTGGGCAATCGCCGGCTGGGTGGAGCACAGCTCGGCGACATCGATCGCCTTGCCGTTCAGGGCCGTAGCCATCGGCACGTCGCAGGCATCGAGCGCCTGGCGTTGGGCCGGTGGGTAGGTGATCCCGTACTTGACCAGCGCGCCCTTGCAATCTGGGTTGGTGTCACAGTCGGCCGGCAGGCCCCATTTCAGCTGGGCCTGGACGGCGGCCAGGTCGCTCATCTTGGCGAGGTTGAGCGTGGTGGCCGTGTCCTTGCGGACGACGAAGGCATTGCCGTCCTGGGCGGGGGCAATGTTCAGGACGGTGATCCCTCCGCCCTTGGTGGTGAGAATCGTCTGGAGGGCAGCTCGATTGGCGTCGCCGTCACCGCTCTCCTTCGTCGCGTCGTAGTACGCGAGGCCCGAGCCGACGTACTCCGGGACCAGGTCCACCTGGCCGCTCTCGAGGGCGGGCTGGCGGGCTTGCCGCGCACCCAGCTTGAAGTGGCGGTCCACGGTGTAGCCGGCGTGCTCAAGCACCTCGGCGTACATCTCCGCCACGAGGACGGATTCATAGAAGTTGTCCGAGCCGATCTTGATCGTCGGCTTGGCTGCCGTTGACGCTGGCGCGCCGGACGCGGGTGCGCTTGGCGCGGCCGAGCTGGCCGGCGTTGATGCGGCAGCGCTTGGTGCCGTCGTGCTGCCCCCACCCGACGAGCAGGCGCTGAACAGCACCAGCATCGCCGCCCCGAGGGCCA
>JBEPUS010000011.1:0-26917 GCA_041691435.1 Chloroflexota bacterium | reverse complement strand
CCGGTCGTCGACCCTCGGCCGGGGGCAGGTTCACCTGGGCGGGCGGGCCCGGCCGGCGGATCCGGCGGGCCAGGAAGAACGCCAGCCCGAGGAGGACCAGGGCGGCCAGACCCACGGGCAGGCCAACCACCACCAGCCAGATGCCGCCCGAAGCGAGCCCCTGGCCGATGCCCAGCAGCGCCGAGCTGGCCTGGTCGAGCTGCGCGCCCGGATCCCAGCCGCGCGAGGTCTGGATCGTCTCCGGTGTCGGCGGCAGCGCGAACAGGACAGTCAGGGTGGCCAGGGACGCCTGGTCCTTGAGGTGGGCCTGCTGGGTGCTGAGCTGCTCGATCTGACCCTGGACGTCGCTGAGCTGCGATTCGACGGCAAGGACATCACCGATCTTTGTCGCCCGGGCCATGATTGACTGGAGCGCCAGCTCGGTGGTCTTCAGGTTGTCGATTCGGGCGCCGAGATCGAGCACCTGGCCGGTAACCTCGACGGCATTCGACTTGGCCGAGTCGACCTTGGCGGCGATCGCGGTGATCGCGTCGAGTGCCTCCTGCCAGCGTGCGACTGGGACCCGGTAGGTGACGGACGCCGTCGCCCTGTCGGCATCGTTCGACTGGTCCGAGTCGCTCACATAGCCGCCGAGGCCAAGGATGGCCGCTCGGACCTGGACGGTCGCCGGATCGATCTTCGGGACCTCGATCGAGATCGAGCCGGTCCGCACGATGTACGTATCGGGCGTCACGGTCGTGACATCGCCTTGCGCAACCGGCGCGCTGCCGGGCGCCGACCCGTCGAGGGATTCGGCCGGGGCGGCCGACGCGGCGGGCAGGGCCTGCCCGATGTCCACGCCGCCATTGAGGGAGAGCTGATCGCCGGCGGGTGCGGCAGCGCCTGTTGCCGCGCTCGCGCAGGCCGCGAGGGCCACGACCATGGCCGCGGCAGCCACCGCCAGGACAGTTCGCCGGCGGGCGGTTCGAGTCGTCATCAGATGCTCCCCTGTTGCCGATTCCGGAGGATCGGCTCAGGCGGATGACGGCGTCAGGGTCCCGGCGGTTCCATCGCCGCGGCCAGGATCGCGGCAGTGACCTCGACGGGCCGGTAGCGCATGAGGTTATGGCCGGCGCTCGAGACGTCGATTCGCCGGAGCGGCGGCAGCCTGCGAGCCGCCCGAGCCTGGTCGATCGCGTCTAGGCTCCTCGAGCGGGCGGCGAGCGCCTCGGTCGCAGCCAGGATCACGCTGACCGGCGCCGGCACCGCGCCTAGCGTTGCGAGCGGGTTGTACGTGAAGATCGCCTCGACCGACGCGGCCAGGGCATGGGGCCGGACCGCCGGCACCACCTTGCCGGCCGGGACCTCGACCACGGTGGTCCGGGCGGCCTGCTCCTGGTCTGGGTCCCAGCTCGGCGGGTCGAAGTCGCGCCGATCGGCCAGGTAGGCGGCCATCGAGCCGAAGATCCCAGGCGGCTCCTCCAGCTCGCGCAGCCATTCGTCGGGAGCCATGCCGGTCTCGGCGGCGAGGTCCTGCCAGCCACCGTCGACGAGCACGAGGCCGGCGCAGCGGTCCGCGAGCTCGCGGGCGGCCCAGGCCGCGACGATCGCCCCATAGCCGTGGCCGGCCAGGACCACCCGGGACGAGGCGGCAGGCAACAGGCCTGCGCCTTCGGCCACGGCGACCACGTCAGCGGCGAGCTGCTCGGCCGTGTAGCCCGACGTTGGGGCGTCCGACAGGCCGTGGCCGCGCAGGTCGATGGCGACCGTCCGGATCTCACGCCGGAGTCGCCGGGCAACCGGTGTCCACGACCAGGCGGTGGCACTCAAGCCGTGGATGAGGAGCACGGGGCTGCCTCGTCCAGGCGCGTCCAGCGGGCCGCCCCAGTCGAGGAAGTGGATCCGCTCGCCGGGGATGATCTCGACGAGGAACCCCTCGGGCTCGGGCCGGTCAGCTCTGGCGTCCATCCCACCTAGGATACGGACCTGATGCCCAAGCACCGCCGGGGCAGCCGCGCCGCCCGCCCGGCCTCGCACCTGCCGCCCACGATCCTGCCGCCGGGTGCCCGTCCGCCGTCCTTCGAGCGGCTCGTCGACCTGGCCATCGCGGGCATCCCCGAACGCTTCCGACCGGCCCTCCACGATGTGGCGATCGTGATCGAGGACGAGGCATCCGACGAGCAGTTGGACGCCGGCGGAGTTCGCCCGGGCGGTGAGCTCTACGGCCTCTACGAGGGCGTCCCAAGGACGGCGTGGGGTGCCGACCTCGCGATGGTACCCAACAAGATCAGCCTGTTCCGGCTGCCCCTCGAGGCGGACTTCGCCGATCCTGCCAGGCTGGCGGTGGAGGTCCGCCGAACGGTGATCCACGAGCTCGCCCACCACCTGGGCATCGATGACGATCGCCTCGACGAGCTGGGCTTCGACTAGGCCGGCTGCGCTCCGGTCCGCCTCGGCTCGGCGCCGGGCAACGCCGCCGCCGCCGCGAACAGCTCGCCGAGCCGGCCCACCTCGACGTTGCCGCCCGACCCGACCACGGCGACACGGTCGCCCGGACGGAGCGGAATGCGGCCGGCCAGCAGGGCCGCCAGGGCGGCGGCACCGGCCGGCTCCAGGACCTGCTTCATACGCTCGGCGGCGAAGCGCATGCCGGCCAGGATCGTCGGGTCGTCGAGCAGGACCAGGCCATCGAGGTACTGGCGGGCCATCGCCAGCGTCCAGGCCCCGGCAAAGGGGGCGCCGAGCCCATCGGCCACGCTGACTGGCTGGATCCGGACGACCTCACCCCGCTCCAGGGCCAGCGAGACGGCGTTGGAGCGCTCCGGCTCGACGCCGAAAACGCGCACGCCCGGTCGCGACTCCTTCAGGGCGGCGGCGACGCCCGAGATCAGGCCGCCTCCGCCGACGCCGACGACGACCACGTCCACGTCCGGCAGGTCCTCGAGGATCTCCAGGCCGATGGAGCCATGCCCGGCGATCACCCACGGGTCGTCGAACGGGTGGCAGTAGGTCAGCCCGCGCTCGTCGCGAATGCGTTCCATCTCGAGCAGGGCCTGGCCGACATCCGTGCCGTGCAGGACGACCTCGGCCCCATACCCCAGGCATGCGTCCACCTTGGATCGGACGGCGGCGGCCGGCATCACGACGGTGACCGGGACGCCTGCCGCGCCGCCTGCCCAGGCGTACGCCTGGGCCGCATTGCCGGCCGACAGGGTAATGATTCCGCGCTTCCGCTCGTCGGCCGTCAGGGAGCCCACCTTCCAGGTCATCCCCCGAGGCTTGAACGAGCCCGTCTTCTGGAGGTGCTCCGCCTTCAGGTAGACGCGATCGTCGGCAACCTTGATCCCGGTCGCCGCCTCGACGAACCGGGCGGCTGTCGCTGAGCTCAGCAGCGGCGTGCGCAACACACGGCTGGCGACGAGCGGCCGCGCGTCCTCAATCTGGGCGAGCGTGACGACGTGCTGAGGCATGGCGCGGAGTATGTCAGGACCGGGCCGGACGGCGCTCCGCAGCCGGGCTACTTGGCGAGGCGCCTGTAGCGGATCCGGTGGGGCTGGTCGGCCGCGGTTCCCAGCTCGCGGTGGCGAAAGGCTTCGTACTCGGTGAAGTTCCCTTCGAACCAGCGCACCACGCTGTCGCCCTCGAATGCCAGGACGTGGGTGGCGATCCGGTCCAGGAACCAGCGGTCGTGGCTGATGACGACCGCGCAGCCCGGGAAGGACTCCAGGCCAGCTTCCAGCGCCCGCAGCGTGTCGACGTCGAGATCGTTCGTGGGCTCGTCGAGCAGCAGGACGTTGCCACCCGACTTCAGGAGCTTGGCCAGGTGGACCCGGTTGCGCTCGCCGCCCGATAGCTTGCCAACGGGCTTCTGCTGGTCGGTGCCCTTGAAGTTGAAGCTCGAGACATAGGCTCGAGCGGGCAGCTCGCGTGGCCCGACCTTGATGAACTCGTTGCCGCCGCTGATCTCCTGGTAGACGGTCGCGTCGCCCTGGAGGTCATCGCGACTCTGATCGACGTAGGCCAGCTGGACGGTGTCGCCGATCGTGATGCTGCCGCCGTCCGGGCGGTCCTGCCCGACGATCATCCGGAAGAGGGTCGTCTTGCCGGCCCCGTTCGCGCCGATGACGCCGACGATGCCCGCCTTGGGCAGGGAGAACGTCAGGTCGTCGATCAGCAGGTTGTCACCGTACCCCTTGGTCAGGTCCTTGACCTCGATCACGGTCTCGCCCAGGCGTGGACCGGGTGGGATGGCGATCTCGAGCTCGCGCGCCGTGCCCTTGGCGTCGTTGGCCTCGGCCAGCAGCTTCTCGTAGGCGCCAAGGCGGGCCTTGCCCTTGGCCTGGCGGGCCCGCGGTGCGAGCCGGACCCATTCGAGCTCGCGGGCGAGCGTCCGCTGACGGGCCTCGCCGGCGCGCTCCTCGCCGGCCAGGCGTTCGAGCTTCTGTTCGAGCCAGCTCGAGTAGTTGCCCTCGAAGGGGATCCCCCGGCCGCGGTCGAGCTCGAGGATCCATTGGGCGACGTTGTCGAGGAAGTACCGATCGTGGGTAATCGCCACAACCGTGCCCGAATACTCCTGGAGAAACCGCTCCAGCCACTCCACGGACTCGGCGTCGAGATGGTTGGTGGGCTCGTCGAGGAGAAGCAGGTCGGGGTGGCTCAGGAGCAGCCGGCAGAGCGCCACCCGGCGCTTCTCGCCGCCGGAGAGCGTCGTGACGCTGGCATCGTCCGGCGGGCAGCGGAGCGCGTCCATCGCAATCTCGACGTTGCGCTCGAGGCTCCACGCGTCGGTTGCGGCGATCCGGTCCTCGAGCGCCGCCTGCTCCTTGCCGATCGCGTCGTAGTCGGCGTCGGGCTCGGACCAGCGGGCCATGACTGCGTTGTAGCTTTCGATCAGGGCGTGGACCTCGCGCACGCCGTCGAGGACATTGCCCCGGACATCCTTGACCGGGTCCAGCTCGGGCTCCTGGGCGAGGTAGCCCACGGTGAACCCGGGCGTCAGGCGGGCCTCGCCGGAATAGCCGTCATCGAGCCCGGCCATGATCCGCAGCAGGCTCGACTTGCCCGCCCCGTTCGAGCCGATGACGCCGATCTTGGCGCCCGGGTAGAACGAGATGGAGATGTTCTCGAGCACGGTGCGGTCCGGCGGATAGTGCCGGGCGAGCTTGTACGTCGTGTAGATGAATTCGTGGGCCATGGCCCAAGGGTAGCGGTCGCGGGCCCCTGGCCAGGGCTGATGGAGACTTGCGCGCTTGCGCAACAAGGTGATATAGTGGTCGCAATGGAACAGGCCCATACGTCAACGGAGCTCGAGCGGCAGCGCTTTGCCGCCGTGGGCCGTGCCCTGGCCGATCCCAAACGGCTATGCGTGCTCGAGTGCCTCGCTCGGGGCGAGCAATCCGTCGGCGACCTGTCGGGCCAGGTCGGCTGCCAGGTCCCGAACATGAGCCAGCATCTCGCCGTCCTCCGCAGCGCCGGGCTCGTCACGAGCCGGCGAGAGGGCACCACCATCTATTACCGCCTTTCGGACCCGCGCGTCCTCGAGGCCTACCAGCTCATTCAGACATTTGCCCGCTAGCCGCGGGAGAAAGGATCGTGGCCTGATGGCCGAGATCAAAGTAGTCACCGACGCAACCTTCGACGAGATGGTCATCAACAGCGAGCGCCCGGTCCTGGTGGACTTCTGGGCAACCTGGTGCGGGCCGTGCAAGATGGTCGCCCCCGAGATGGAGAAGCTTGCCGCCAAGTACGACGGCACCGTGGACGTGGTCAAGGTCGACGTTGATGCCAACCCCAGCATCTCGCAGAAGTACGGGATCATGAGCATCCCGACGATCGCCTTCTTCCGCCCGGGCCAGCAGCCCATGGGCGTGGTCGGCTTCCGGCCCATGGAGCAGCTCGAGCAGCAGTTCGGGCTGGCCGAGCTGAGCAAGGCTGCCGCGCCGGTCGAACCCGCCGCCAGCTGAGCCGTCCCGCGCCCGGAAGGGCGCGACCAAGACAAACGAGAAGACAGGCAGGGAACCCTGCTCGAACGCCGAGCAGGGTTCTGCGCTAGCTGCCGATGTCCGCCCGGAGCTGCGCGGCGACCTCGGCCGCGAACGGGAACTGCGGGTCGTCCGAGACGTACTCGGGGCGGTTCGAATGGCCCTTGGCGGTGCGACCCGGGTCCGCCTCGAATCGGCGGCACATGTGGCTGAGCTGGCGCGCCAGGCCATCCGCAGACTCGTCGTCCAGCGACTCGATGTTCGTGTGCCAGGTGGCGAGGTCCTTGCCGCCAAACCGGTTGGTGAGGACGAGCATCCCGAACTGGGCCATCTCGAGGGGCGGGTAGCTCGGGTGAGGCGAGACCATCAGCGAGATGCCGATCGCCGACTCCGCGAGCAACCTGCCGTAGTCATCGAGCGACAGCTTGCCGCGCGACGTGACCACGACGCCGCCGCCCACGTCGATGTCCGGATGGGCCTGGCCGACGGACACGACCGACCACGATCCGGCCCGATCGTCAGCGGCAGCCCACGCCCGAAGGCCGTCGATGATCAGGGGAAACGCGTTGCGCGGCGCGCCCGGGCGCCCGTAGATCACGATCCGGCGGGCGCGATCGGTCCGGCCGGCCGGCAGCAGGGCGCGCAGGGCCGGCGAGAGCCTGGGCTCGAATGCGTGCTCCACGGCGAAGGCCAGGCCGGCCGCGTGGAAGTAGTCCCGGAGCAGGCTGGTGTTGAAGATCGCGATCGTCTGGTCGTGATCCAGGTACGTGCCCCGGACGAGCAGCGACTGCGCCGAGAAGGGGTAGAAGCCGGGCTCGAAGTCCTGGATGACATAGGCCATCGGCCGGCGCCCGGGCCCGAACGTGGCTGCCTGCCAGCGCCGGATGACGGCGGCCAGCTCGGCGGTGGTCCAGAAGGTCGCCACGAAGATGTCCCGCGGGCCTACCGCCAGGCTGAGGCCCGGCCCCTCGGCAATCGACACCACCGACCGGGCCGGCGTCTCGTCACTGGCCAGGCCCAGCGCCACGTAGTCGCTCATGCCGGCCGGCATCGAATTCGGGCTGGGCGTCATGCTGATCACGCGAACCAGGGGCGCACCACGGGCCAGCTCCGCGAACAGGTTCAGGGCCGTCTGGATCCCGCCGAACGTCCGCTCCGGCAGCAGGCTGGGGATCAGCAGGTTGAGCCGGTCGGCGTCGGTCCCGGCCGGCCGAAGATCGACCCGGCGCAGCTCGGCGACGTGGTCCCGGATCTTCTCCGGAGCTGGTACCGCGCGCTCACGGGTCCGGGCCGAGCCGGCGCCCAGGACGAACCCGCGAATGCCCCGGGCCAGCGACCGGAGGCGAGCCGACGACCGGAGCCGATTGGCGCGCCCCACCGTCAAGCCGCGCGTCCCGGTCCCGCGGTAACGGCCCGGAAGTAGAACCCCGCCCGGCCGGCATTGCCCGCCGCGTTCAGCTCGGCGGTCCGGACCTTCAGCGCCTCGAGATCGAATCCGTCGGCATTGGCCACCCGGTCCTCGCCCCATGAGGCCGGCTCGCGCCAGGCGATGTCCCGGGCGATCTGCTCGCTGGCGATCATCTCCACGAAGCTGCTGTCCCAGACGATCTCGACGAGCTCGAGCCCCGCGTCCGCTGCGAGCCGCTCGAGGCTGGCAACGGTGTGGACGAACAGGTGACGGGGCGGATCGAGCTCCCACCAGGATGTCCCATACTTCTGCCAGAACCAGGTGCCCATGACCGGCGTGCGAACCAGGAACCGGCCACCGGGCCGGAGCAGCGCGCGTGCCGCAACCATCGTCTCGAGCGGGTCCGGAACGTGCTCGAACGAGTGGTGCATCGTGATGAGCTGGTAGGCGCCCGTCACCTCGTGGATCGAGCGCTTGAGGAGCGTGACGCCCTGGACGTCACGGTCGCCATCGAGGAAGGGATCGGCCCCGACCAGGTGGTCGAAGCCGAGGCGTCGCAGGCTCAGGAGGTTGGCCGGGATCCGGCCACAGCCAACGTCGAGGATGGGGTCCGAGAACGAGCCCAATCCGGCGCGCCCCACGAAGGCCGCGCTGCGCCGGGCGTCAACGGCCGCTTTTGGCATCCATCGACGCAGGGCGCGGGCGGCCAGCCGTCCGCCCCCGAAGAGCTGCTGCTGCGTGCGGGCGCGATCTGCCCGGCCGGCCATGCCCTCGAAATGGACGATCGGGGCCGGCTCGGCAGCGCCGTAATAGCTCGGCGGGTAGTGGCGCTCGAGATCGGCCGGCACCTCGGCGATCTGCATCACGCCACAGGCCGGGCAGCGCAGGTAGTCGTATCTCTCCCGCAGCCCGTAGAGCATCTCGCGCAGCTGAAACGGCTCCAGCGGGCCGGCGGCCGCGCAGATCCGACAGCGCTCCACCGGCCGGATTCAGGCGGACCGGGAGGCGGCCGCGCCGAGGACAGCGGCGAGATCCGCCGTGTGCCCCGCGTAGTGGTCCGTGGTTTCGTCCAGGAAGAAGTTCTCGTACTCCGTGTTCTTGAGCCAGCGCGTCTCGGGCACGACCGTGAGGTAGCCGCGCAGCTCGCCCGGGACGAGTCGGAACCGCGCCCGGACCTCGTCCATCGGCAGGGCCAGGGCTGCAACGCGAATGTCCTCGTTCCAGGCATCACCGCGAACGCCCCAATCGGCGTCGGACTGGGCCTTGATCGGGCTGGTCTCGCGCAGGGCCAGCTCCTGGGCGACGCTCATGGCCAGGTCCTGCCAGTACGTCAGGTGGGCCATCAGGTCGCGCCCGGACCAACCGTGGGCGCCCTCCAGCGGCTTGGACAGGTCAGCATCGGAGAGCTCGAGCAGCGCTTCGAAGGGCTGCCAGGCGGCGCGCTCGTCTTCGAGGAATTCAAGGGCATTGCCATACATGCGCTGATGGTACTCGGGCGAGGCGCCCTGGCAGCGATCCCTGGATGATCGGCGAACTAGACGGCGACCGGCTCGCGGTACTCGCCAAAGACCTGGCGCAGCACCGCGCATTGCTCGCCGAGCGTCGCGTAGGCCTCGGCACAGCGCAGGAAATGGGGCATCAGGTTGGCGTCCGTCGAGCCCGGCCGAGCCGCCGCCTCGCGCAGGCCGGCGAGAGCCGCGCCCACCGCCTCGGCGTCCCGCTCGCGGCGCGTTCGATCCAGCCGGTCGAGCTGGCGGCGCTTCGACTCCTCCGACACCGCGAGCAGCGGAATCGCCAGGCGCTCGCCGGGGTCCACCTGGCTGTTGACGCCCACGATCGTGCGCTCGCCGGCGTCGAGCTCGCGCTGGAAGCGATAGGCCGCATCGGCGATCTCGCGCTGCGGATAGCCCTCGGCAATCGCCTTGACCATGCCCCCGCGCCGGTCGATCTCGTCCAGGTAGCGCCAGACGGCACGCTCGGTGGTGTTGGTCAGGGATTCGACGAACCAGCTCCCCCCGAGCGGATCGACCGTGCTGGCGACGCCGGACTCCTCGGCGATGATCTGCTGCTGGCGCAGGGCGAGCAGCGCGGCTTCGGCCGAGGGCACGGCCCAGGCCTCGTCGTAGGCGTCCGTGTGGAGCGACTGGGTCCCTCCCAGGACAGCGGCCAGGGCCTGGATCGCGACCCGGGTCAGGTTGTTGAGCGGCTGCTGGGCGGTCAGGCTGACTCCAGCTGTCTGGGTGTGGAAGCGCAGCCAGGTCGAACGCTCGTTCTCGGCCCGGTAGCGCTCGGTCATCAGCCGGTACCAGATCCGGCGGGCCGCCCGGAACTTGGCGATCTCCTCGAAGAAGTCACTGTGGCTGTTGAAGAAGAAGCTCAGGCGGGGAGCGAAGTCGTCGATCCGCAGGCCGCGCCGGAGGCATTCCTCGACGTAGGCCATCCCGTCGGCGATCGTGAACGCCAGCTCCTGGATGGCAGTGGAGCCGGCCTCACGGATGTGATATCCGCTGATCGAGATCGTGTTCCAGAGGGGCAGCTCCGAAGTCCCGAACTCGATTGTGTCCGTGACCAGGCGAATCGAATGGCTCGGTGGGAAGAGGAATTCCTTCTGGGCGACGAACTCCTTGAGGATGTCGTTCTGGAGCGTGCCCGTCAGCGCCTTGCGCGGCACGCCCCGGCGCTCGGCCGCGGCGATGTACATCGCCCAGATCGGGGCGGCCGGCGAGTTGATCGTCATCGACGTGCTGATCCGCTCGAGCGGCAGGCCTGCCAGCAGGACCTCCATGTCGGCCAGGCTGCTCACGGCGACGCCGCACGTGCCGAACTCGCCTTCGGCCTCGCCGTCATCGGTGTCGTAGCCGTACAGGGTGGGCATGTCGAAGGCGATCGAGAGGCCAGTCTGGCCGGCCGCCAGGAGCTGCCGGAAACGTGCGTTCGTATCCTCCGCGGCCCCGAATCCGGCGAACATCCGCATTGTCCACAGGCGGCTGCGATACGCGGTTGGATGGATGCCCCGGGTAAATGGTGGTTCGCCGGGCAGGCCCACGTCGCGGAGTGGGTCGAAGTCGTCCCAGCGCCCGCTACGGAGCGGCTCGCCAAGGTGATCGACGGCAGTCGGACCGCCCGGCCCAGCCGGCTCACCAGCGGGACTGTCGGTCCAGCTCCAGGGTCCGTAGAGCCGCTCCACCTCGAGGTCACTGATCGTGCTGAAGCCCGTCCGCCGCTCGGGCGCCTGCTCGAGCGCCCTGGCGAGCCGCCGCTCCTGCCAGGCACGCTGGCGCGCAGACCACGTCATGGCCGCGACTCTAGCACGGGCCCCCGCGTCGGCCGGGCGTCGCTCAGTGGAAGGCGGCCAGCGCGACCTGCAGGTCGGCCTCGTGGATGTTCGAGGTGATCACCACCCGGATCCGGCCGGCGCCACCACCGGGCCAGACCACGACATCCTGGGCGTAGTCGTCGTTCTCGATGTCGACGCGCTGGCCGGCCAGGCCGTTGACCGTGATGTCCGCCTTCTTGAGGCTGTGCACCTTGGGCGCGTTTGCCGCACCGCTGCTGTACGACTCGAGGACGTTGGCGACGGTCAGGCCCGGGGCATCCATGATCGTCATCTGGATGCCCGATCCGCCGCCCCGATTCCAGACAGCGCTGGCGAAATGGTCCTCGTGAATCCCCAGGGCGTAAAGCGTGCCCAGGGTGTGCGCGGAGCACAACCGGCCCGACACGACACTCGTCGGCGCAAGGCCGGCCAGGCTCGCTGGCAGCAGGGCCTCGAGATCCGGATAGGCCGCCTTCATCACCTGGCTGTCGACACCGTTGCACGCCGTGGCCGGATCGAATGAGCCGACTGGTGTGCCGTCGTTGACGCAGGCTCCGAGGATGGCCCCAAGCACGAGGATGGCGGCCGCGCGCCGGGCCTGGGCAGCGAGGGTCATGGGCCGAGGATACGACGAGGTCTCCGGGCGCGCCCGAAGGCGCTATGGTCAGGGCATGGGCCCGCTCGAACCATCGTTCACGCTGCGCACCGGTCCCCCGCCGGCGTCCGCCGACGTCGTGGTCATCGGTGCCGGCGTCATCGGCTGCGCGACGGCCTTCTACGCGACGGCGGCGGGATTACGGACGGTGGTCCTCGACGCCCGGCCCCGGCCGGCCACCCTCACCACCGCGGCGGCCACGGGCGCCTATCGGCTGCAGCACGACAACCTCGAAGAGCTGGCGCTCGTCCGCGAGGGCGTCGAGCTGTTCTTCGCGTTCGCCGAGCGGACCGGCCTGCCGGGCTACGACGTCCGCCTGCGCCCGCGGGGCTACCTCTTCTGCACCACGGAAGCCGCGGCGATCGATCGGCAGCGCCGGATGGTCGAACGCCAGCATGCCTTTGGCCTGACCGACGTGGAGCTGCTCAGCGGGGACGAGGCCCGGGCGCGCTTCCCGCACCTGTCGCCGGACGTGGTCGGCGCGCGGTTCCGGGCCAATGACGGGTTCATCGACCAGGTCCGCGTCGCGCTCGGCTATGCGCTGGCCGCCGCGAACGGGCATGGCGTCGAGCGCCCGGCGGGCACGGCCGACGCGACGTTCTGCCTCAGCGAACGGGTCACGGGCCTGCGCGTCGTGGGCGACCGGATCGTCGCCGTTGAGACCCGTCATGGCGCGATCGCGACGCCCACGGTGATCATCGCGACTGGCCCCTTCCTGGCCCGGACTGCCGAGCTCGCGGGCCTGTCGATTGCCCTGGCCCCCACCGTCCGCCAAAAGGTCGTCGTTGCGGACCTGCCGAGCGTGCCGCTCGCTGCGCCGATGACCATCGACGAGGAGACCGGCGCCCATTGGCGGCCCTGGCTGCGCGGTGCGCTCGTCCTCCAGACGGACCCTGCCACCCCAGCGGGAGCCCCCTCGTGGGCACCGCCGGGATCCGCGGCCGCCGGCTTTCGGCTCCTGGATCCCGCCTCACCCGTCTCGGTCGCCCGGATCAGCCCGTTCTGGGCCGACGCGTGGCAGGCGGGTGGCGCGTCGTTCACGGTCCAGGCCGGCCAGTACGAGATCACGCCCGATCACCGGCCCTACGTCTCGCCCACGGCGGTTCGCGGCCTGTGGCTGAATGGCGGCTACAGCGGCCACGGGGTGATGAGCTCTGCCGGTGGCAGCCGGCTCCTCCTGGACCTGGTCACCGGTCGATCGACCGCGCCGCCGGGCGGCCTGCGGGCAGAAGCCGACGGCGGCTCGCCGTTCCGGCTCGACCGGCCATTCGTCGAACGTGAGCGCGAGGTCCTCTGACCGGCAGGGGGAACCCGGGCCGGATGGCACTGGTGCGCGCACCGGTACCTGTGTCCATGGGGTGGTGCGTCGGTGCGCCCGACGAACGGCCCTCGACCGAATGGACGGATAGGCCATGGTGCCGCCGGGCGCGCTGGCGTACCTTCTGGACACGCCGTCGAGCGAGCCAACCGGGGAGGAACCCGGGGCGTCGGTCACGGATTTGGAACAGCTCGGTCTCAACTTCAGGACGGTCCAGGGGCTCTGCCCGGGGACCGTCAACGAGACCGGTCCTCCAGATCACGAGCCGAGCAACCATGATCAATCGGCCAGCGGGCCCGGGACTTGCGACCGACGGTAGGCCTCATCAGCCACTTCATCTGATCGAAGCGATCGACGCCCGGGGGCACAACCGGAGTCGATCGCTTTTTCACGTGTCCGCCGGCGCCGGGGCCGCGCGGCTGCGGGCCGTGGGCCTCCGCGTCAGTCGGTGGCCGGGTGCAGGACGTGGCTCTCGCGGGTACGCCGAACGATCCCCCGCCGGTCCAGCTCGATGCGCACGACTCGCGCCGCGGCGACCAGCTCGGGATCGCGGGTGATGGTGCCCGAGACCCAGTCGATGTAGCTGGGCTCGAACGCGGCGATCTGGCCGAGCGTGTGGCCGTGAAACTTGCCGAAGGGCATCTCGGTGGCCAGGGCCGTCTCGAGATCAGGCAGCACCGGGGCCCGGAAGTTGCGCACCCGACCCCGGCGGAGGGGTCCGGTTGGGGTCGATGCGCGGCGCGGCCCCAGGTTCGCCACCCGGGACTGGCGCGCCGGCTGGCCCAGCGAGCCGTGCCTCCCCGGCCCTCCCGCCGGGTTCGTGGCCCGGTTGCGCGTGTAGAGCATCTCCGTCGTGTCGAGGTGGGCAGTGACCGGCCGGGTGGGTCGTGGCGGCGGCGGACCGCCCCGCCTGGCTCCGGACGGTCCCGTTGTCTCGGTGCCGTCGCTCTCGGCGGCCGCGCCGTTGCGCTGCTCGCGGTTGCCCTTGGCGCCATCCCTGAGATGCTCGTAGGCCGCGTTGATCTCCACCATCCGGGCGGTGGCCGCGCGGGCGGCCGGTGGATCGCCGGCGTTGAGGTCCGGATGATTGGCTCGCGCGAGCCGCCGCCAGGCCGCCTTGACCGTCGCCGGCGAGGCATCCCGGGGGATCCCGAGGACGAGGTACGGATCGCGGCTCTTCACCCCTCGAGTCTAGCGTTCGCGGCGCCGGCCGCTCCACGGGCTGTCAGCCGAGGCCCGCTTGACAGGATCTGGCACCCGTCGTCCCATTGGGACGTGTCCAAGCTTCGTCGGGCCGGCGCCGTCGCGACGCTGGCAGCCCTGCCATTCGCGCTCGCCTACCGCTT
This sequence comes from Chloroflexota bacterium, assembly GCA_041691435.1. GTDB lineage: Bacteria > Chloroflexota > Limnocylindria > Limnocylindrales > CSP1-4 > Palsa-1033. The sequence continues at coordinate 12,914 of JBEPUS010000011.1, read as the reverse complement.
CAGCCAGGTCTATCGTGCTCGGGCGGGCTTCCCTCATCGGCGGCCGCCAACCTTCACGCCGGCCGACTTCGCCATGGACTTCGAGGAAACGGTGGTCCGCTCGCCAGGGGGCGACCTGCCGGCCTGGTTCATCCCCGCGCGCGAGTCTGCGCCGGGCCCCGGAGTGGTCCTGGTCCATGGCTGGGACTCGGCCCGGGACCGCATGCTGGCCAATGTCCAATTCCTCCGTGCCGCGGGCTTCCACTGCCTGACCTTCGATGTCCGGGGCATGGGCGCGAATCCGGCCGAGAGCCTGCCGGTCACGGCCGGCGAATTCGGAGCCGACGCGCTGGCTGGCTTCGCGACGCTCGTCGCCCGGCCCGAGGTGACGACCGGGTCGGTGCTGGGTCATTCGATGGGCGCCATCGGAGCCGTGCTCGCTGCGGCGGCGGATCCGCGGGTCGCGGCCCTCGTCATCTCGTCGACGCCATCGGACCCGTGCCGGCTGGTCCGCGAGACCTTCCGGCTGGCGGGCCTCCACCTGCCGGCGCCGATTGCCGGGCCGCTCAGCTGGCTGACCACCCGCGAGTTCCTGCGCCAGCGCGGTCACCAGATCCGCGACATCAGCGCCCTCGAGGCGATCGGTCGGTATCGGGGGCCGCTCCTGCTCGTCCACGGCGAGCTCGACCGGGTGATCCCGGCCAGCCACCTGGAACGCCTGCGCGCCGCGGCGGTCGCGGGGCGGGCCGGCGACGCGCTGAACATCGACGTGCTGGTGGTGCCGGACGGCGGCCACACGTGGCTGTACGAGAACGAGGCCTACCGGCGCACGATTGGCGCGTTCCTCGCGAGGAGCCTGGGTGGTCCGCTGAGCCCGGCGGCGGCCGCCGACGCCGCAGGGGCGACGGTCGTGAGCCGGTTGCCGGAGCCCGCGGGCTCGCTGGTCGGCGCGCGGGCCGACGGCATGGCCGCCGCCTTCCTCGTGGGCGCCGCCAGTCCCGGCGGAGCGGGTGACGAATGAGCTCGGCCTGGGAGGCAGTCCGCATGAAGCGGGCAATTCGACGCTTCGACGAGCGCCCGCTCGAACCGGCCCATCTCGAGCGGATCCTCGATGCCGGCCGGCGCAGTGGCAGCTCGAAGAACCTCCAGCGCTGGTCGTTCATCGTCTGCCGCGATCGAGCCCATCTCGGGCAGCTGGCCGCGCTCGGGCCGTATGCAGGCCATCTCGCCGGAGCGGCGCTGGCGATCGCGCTGGTCACTCCGGATCCCGGCGCACCGGGGGCTGCCCCCTCGATCCTATTCGACCTCGGACAGGCGGCGGCCAACATGATGCTCGTCGCCTGGGAGCTGGGGGTAGGCAGCGTGCCGGCGACGGTCTACGAGCAGGCACTGGCCCGGCAGCTCCTCGGCTATCCGGCCGATCGCCACTGCGAGTACCTGCTGTCGTTCGGCTATCCGGCCAATCCCGCCGACCTGGATGCGCCGCCGCGGGCCGGCGGACGGGCCAGCCTCGCGGACCTGGTCCACGCGGAGCGCTGGTAGGTCAGGCGGACGCTACTGCCAGCGGAAGAAGCGCGCCGAGATCCCGAAGCAGATCGCGGTCCAGCCGATCAGGACGGCGAAGCAGAACCAGAGCGGCGAGAACGCCGTGCCGTTGACCATCACCTGGCGGAGGGCGTCCGACAGGTACGTCAACGGCAGGAATCGAGCCACCACCTGGAGCGGCTGGGGCATCTGGTCGATCACGAAGAACGTGCCCGACAGGAACATCAGCGGGAACTGGACCACGCTGGTCATGCTGTTGGCCGCGTCCTCGGTCGGCGCGAACGAGGCGATCACGTAGCCCAGTGAGATGAACGCCAGCGCGCCCAGGACCACGAGGCTGCCCAGCAGGATCAGGCTGCCGGTCACCTGGAGCCCGAACAGTGCCGTCCCGACCGCGACGATGATCAGGGTCTGGATGATCCCGATGATCAGGCGCATCACGACGTTGCTGCCGACCAGCTGCCAGCGATGGAGGGGCGTGGCGTTCAGCCGCTTGAGGATCTTCTTCTCGCGATCGGCCACCAGCGGGATCGCGGCGAAGACCCCGAGCTGCATCAGGGCCATCCCCAGGATGCTGGGCACGAGGTAGCTGATGATGTTGAGGTTCTGGGTCTGGATCGTGGTGACGTTGGCCGAGACGACCGGCGGCCGGCCGCCCTGGTTGACGGCCCCCAGGACCCCGCCGACCACCGCCTGGACAATGCCCCCGGTGGTTGCCTGGGTGGGATCCCTCACGATCGTCACGCTGGCCGGAGCGGCCGGCGAAGAGCCCCCCGCGGTGGCCGCCGCAACAGCCGCCCCGTAGCCCTGGGGAACCTCGATGATCGCGTCCACCTTGCCGGTCTTCATCTGGTCGGTCGCCGTCGCGAGATCCTCGTCGGTCAGGACGACTTCCTTGATCGAGGCGAAGGTCGCCCGCAGGGCGATCGACCCAGTCGCGCCCGCCGATTGGTCGGAGTCGACCCAGGCAAGCTTCAGGGACGTGTTGCCGCCCTGGAAGATCAGGCCGAACAGGACCACGAAGATCAGCGGGAATGCGAACGTCCAGAAGAGCGCCGCGCGATCGCGCACGAAGCTCCGGATATTGGCAATGCTCAGCTGGATCAGCGGCTGCATGTCGAACCCCTCAGTCGCGCAGCGCCCGGCCGGTCAGGTCGAGGAACAGGTCCTCGAGCGTCGGCCGGCGGATGCCCAGGTTGCCCGGCTCGACGCCGAGCGCCTCGGTCAGGGCCAGCACCCCGCCGATGGTGGCCGGGACGTCCTGGGTGTAGAGCACCGTCTCGCCGTCGTCGTGCTTGATCGACTCGACGCCGGGCAGCGCCTTGAGCTGATCATCGGACAGGGCCGGGATCTCGTCAAAGCGGACGGAGCGATCCTTGAAGCGCTTGGCGACGAGCTCATTGACCGTGCCCATGGCAAGGATCTTGCCGTGGTCCATGATCGCCAGCCGGTCGCACAGGACCTCGGCCTCTTCCATGTAGTGGGTGGTGAGCAGGATGGTCTTGCCCTGCGCCTGGAGCTTCTGGACCAGGTCCCACAGCGAGCGCCGGGCGGCCGGGTCGAGGCCCGTCGTCGGCTCGTCGAGAAAGATGACCTCGGGGTCGTTGACCAGGGCCAGGGCCACGGCCAGTCGCTGGCGCTGACCACCCGACAGCTGCCGGGTCTGGGCTGTGCGCCGCTCACCGAGATCGAGGAACTCGATCAGCTGCTCCGTCGGCAGCGATCGCTTGTAGAAGCTCCGAAAGAGGTCGAGCACCTCGACCACCGTCAGCTTGGGATAGAGCTCGGCCGTCTGGAGGGTGACGCCGACGCGTTGCTTGAGATCGTCAGGGTTGCGGGCGACGTCGATCCCGAGGACCTCCAGCAGGCCCGTATCCGGGGCGCGCAGGCCCTCGAGCATCTCGACCGTCGTGGTCTTGCCGGCGCCGTTCGGGCCCAGCAGGCCAAAGACCTCGCCCTTGGCGACCTCGAAGGAGACGCCGTCGACGGCCTGGACGGCACCGTAGCGCTTGTGGACATCGACCACCCGGACCACCGCGTTCGCGACTGGAGGTGCGGCCGAGAACGCCGAGCTCATCTCTGTGGTCATCGAGGCATTCTCGCATGGCGCCCGGCGCAGGGCTTCAGAGCAGCTCGCTGGGTCGGTCGGCGCCCGCCTCTGCCGCCAGGTCCGGACCGATCTCGGGGGCCGGCGCGCCGATCTCGAGGTACGAGCGCAGCGCAGCCTCCAGGCCGACGTCCCGCCCGGCCCGCTCCGAGAGGAGCCACTTGTGCTCGAGGACATCGCAGTACGACTGGATGATGTCGCGGTCGGGCCCAACGACTGCGACCAGCCGGGCGATGGTCGGCCGGTAGACCTCCGCCAGCCAGCGCCGGGCGCCCTCGGCCCGCTCGATCCGGCGTACCTCGTACCACTCCAACCAGCTCCGGTACTGGCGCAGGTCGTTCATGAGGATGCGCGCCTGGCCCTCCAGCGCCACGAGCCCGGTTCGACGCTCCAGCTCGCGGGCATGGAACCGACGGGTCGTCACGGCCACCCGGAAGCGCAGCCGGCCGCTCCTGCCCGGCTCCAGCTCGATCTCGTCGATCGCGAAGCCCAGGTCGTTGAGGCGGCGGATCCGGGCCTCCACGGCGTAGCGGTCACCGGGCGCCAGGTCCTCCTCGGCGTGGAGCTCCTCCCACAGGCTCCGGTAGCGACTCTGGACGCTCTCCGCCTCGCGAATCGCCTCGTCGTAGTCCTCCGTCGTCGGGTCCGCTCGGCGGGCGAAGGCGGCCAGGTCGGCGAGCCCGAAGGCGACGTTCTCGACGAGGACCTCGAGGTCGTACTCGCGCTGGCCGTCCGACAGCTCATCGTGGGTCTCGCTCGTCTCGGCGTCCACGAGGTACGCCTGGATCAGGTCGCCGTCGCGCCGGAAGAGCGTGTTGGCCAGGGAGCAGTCGCCCCAGTAGACACCGCCCCGGTGGAGATCAACGAGCAGCGAGGCCATCGCATCGAGGAGCCGCTCTCGGCCGCCCGATGGACCAGCCGGCAGGCGCATCAGCAGGCGCCGGTACTGGAGCGAATGGCCGAGGAACTCGGTGACCAGGATCGCATTGTGGCCGCCGGGCAGCTCGGCCAGCCCGAGCGGCAGGACCGCCGGGAGCTGGAGGACCTCGAGATGGCGCAGGACCTCGTACTCGCGGCGGGCGATCTCGAGCGGCTCTTCCTTGAGCGCGATCAGGCGGTCCTCGTCCTTCACGAATCGGACGAGGTGGCGGGATGGCCCGATCGGCAGCTCCCGGAGGTCGGCCCGGCCCGTGGTCCATGACCCGAGCGGCAGCTCCCAGGGCAGCCCGATCAGGGTCGGCGAGCCACTCCGCAGGCGGAGGTGCGGGAACGTCCCTGGATCTGGCGTCGACATGGCGTCCGTCGAGCTGGCGGGCGGAGGGCCGTCGGGCGGTCGGCTGGTGCCGGCCTAGAGCCGCTTCCTCAGGTACGCCGTCAGATTCGCGTCGTACCCCAGCGAGTCGTACAGGTGACGCGCGGCCGGTCGATGGTGACCAGCCGTGATCTCGACGAATGCCGCGGCACGCTCGCGCCCGAATCGCTCCGCCTCGTTGATCAGGACGTGGCCCACGCCCCGGCCTCGGGCACCCGAGTCAACCACGAGGGCGACGATCCGGACGAACGTGTCGTCGTGCTCGAAGCGGGCGATGACGTGAAATGCGATGAAGCCGAGGAGCTCGCCGCCATGCTCGGCCACGATCACCACCGAGTCGTCGCTGGCGAAGCGGGCCAGCCTCCCTTCGATCGCGGATGCCCCGGCGGGATAGCCCTCCTCCGTGAACATCTCGGCGATTCGGGGGGCGTCGGCGATGGTTGCCGGGCGCAGTGCAATGTCGGTTTCGATCATGGCGCCGATGGTACCCGGTGGACGCTGCGCGGCGCGCGGTCCCCGACCAGGATCACGAACGGCCCGGCCGGCGGCCCGGCCAGGACCAGCTGCTGCGGGCCGAGTGGACCGGCACCGCGGCGCAGCCCCGCCCGGTCCGTGCCGGGGAGACCCGTGGCCGGTCCCAGGTACACCGCGATCGGCCCCTCGCCGTGCCGCGCGAGCCCGCCCGCCAGCCGGCCATCGGTGTCCGGCTCGAGCAGGAACAACCACGGAGGCGTCCGGTTCGTCGAGCGCCGGACCGATGCTCCGAGGAGTCGGTCGCCGGGCGCGGCGGCCCAGTCGCCGCCGTACTCGCCTTCGGCCCTCTCGAGCTCGACCGTGGCGATCCCGACCGCCAAGACCTCCAGCGATCCAGGGTCCTGGAGCCCGATCGAGCGCAGCAACTCGTTCCGAGCGGCGCGAGTCTCCTCCAGCCAGTCCCCGATCGCCGCCGAGATTGTCAATTCGGTCCCAGCTCCCAGCTATGGACGGGGACAAGGCAAGGCGCGCCGGCCGGCGGGTTCAGTCGCGCTCGGCGATGAACATCGTCGCGCCTGAGGGCAGGTCGACCACGTCGGGGGCACCAATGGCCGCTTCCACGAACAGGTTGACGAAGCCAGCGTGGTCCCAGAGACGGGTGCCCTGGAAGAGCTGATCGAGCTGGATCCCCCACATCATCGCGCCGTGCAGCGAGCGCGACTCCTCGATCGACTCGGGCAGGCACCAGTCGAGGACCACCAGCCGACCGCCGGGCTTGACGCAGGCCCACGCCGCCCCGAGCGAGGCGACCGGATCGGGTTGGTCGTGGATCGCGTCCTGAAAATAGACGAGGTCGAACTGGTCGGGCCAGGGCAAGTCCTCGCCGGGTCGGCCCTCGATCCTGATCCGCCCTGCGAGCCCGGCTTCCTGGACGTGGAGCACGGCGCGGGTCAGCGAATCGGGTTCGAGCTCGACCCCGACCAGACTGGTCTCCGGGAAGCGGGTTGCGACCGCGATCAGCCATTTGCCGCCGCCGCAGTGGACGTCGAGAACGCGCCCACCACCGGCCAGGCTGGCGGCCAGATCGGGTAGCGCGGACAGCCCTTCCTGGAAGAAGACCGCGATGTCCTGGGCTGTGAGCGCCTCGATGGCCCGGTGGTAGCGCGGCGGCCGGACCTCCATCCGCCGCCCCGTCCGTGCGAACTCCACGAGGCCCTCGTGGTCCAGGCTGCTGACCACGGTCGACACGAACTGGCCGCCGAGGTACTCCGGGCGCTGGTCGTCGAGGAGCACTGCGGCGATGTGCTCATCCATCGTCACGCGCTCGCCGTCGAAATCGATCAGGTCAACGGCGTGGGCGAGGCGGACCCAGGTCTCGATCACCTCCGGCTGGCAGCCCGCCTGGGTCGCCAGCCCGGCCGCAGTCAACCCCGAAGGGGCGGCGGCTCGGATCCGGCGGAACAGGCCGAGCTCGAGGCCGAGATAGGCCGCCCACGTCCGGTAGAAGCCATCCAGGCTGGCGGCCAGGTCGTCGAAACGGTCGTCGATCGACATCGGCGCGATTGTCGCACGCGACCGGCTGGGATTCAGGGGCGGGATTCATTGCAAGCGCCGATCCAAATTACTGGCTAATGCGAAGTAGCCAATGACGGCCGGACCGGCTAGGATTGAGGTCGACCGCAGCAGCTCCGAAGGAAGCGCCCACGATGTCCAGCCTCGCTCGTCCGATCGGCCTTGGGCTTGCCGCCCGCGATGACGTGGGGGACGTCGTCGGCTGGGCGCTCCAGGCGCGTGACGCCGGCCTCGATTCGCTGTGGGTCCACGACTCGTATTTCGAACGCGACGCGATCACGTTCGCAACCGCCGTGGCCCGCGCGCTCGAGCAGGATGGCGAAACGGGTGAGGCCGGCTTCCGGGTGGCGCTCGGGGCGGTCAACCCGAACACCCGCCATCCAGTGGTCCTGGCAATGACCGGATCGGCGCTGGACGAGATCCTGCCGGGGCGGATCGTGATGGCCATGGGCAGCGGCCTGCCGTTGCGCCTCAAGCAGATGGGCATTGCCTATTCCCCCGAGGCGGCCCTCGAAGGCGTTTCGACCGCGATCGACCAGATCCGCCAGCTGTGGCGCGGCGAGCGACTGGCATCGGCCACGCCGGGGCTACCGCCCATCCAGCCGATGTTCGCGCCCACCCACCGGATCCCCATCCACATCGCGGCCTATCGGCGCGAGTTCGTCGCGCTCGCCGGCCAGAAGGCCGACGGCTATCTCGCCCGGCCGGCGGAGTCGATCGCTTCCCTGCGGGGCATCCTCGACCGGCTCGACGACGCTGCCCGGGCGGCCGGACGAGATCCGGGCGAGATCGAACGGGCCGGCTACCTCCTCTCATTGGTCGACTCGACCCGGCGCGAGGCGCTCAACCGGGCCAAGCGCGAGCCCTTCGTGATCTACATGATGTCGGTCCTCGGGGACGTCTCCCTGAAACGCGCGGGCTTCGAGCCCGAGCTGCGCGATCGGATCGCGGCCGCCTGGCGGGCCGAGGATTACCACGGCGCGGGAGCGCTGATCCCCGATGAGCTCCTCGACGCCTACATGCTGTGCGGCACGCGCGAGGATGTGGCCATCCGGGCGATGGCCTTCCACGCCGGGGCCGGGCTTGGGTTGCCGTTGCTCCAGCCGGTCCTCCAGGAAGACCGCCAGATCAATGAGCTGATCGCGGCTGCCGCGCTCTACGCGGGCCTCCCCGAGCCCGCCTCGAGCCGGGCGATGACCCGTTCAGCGGTTCCGGTCGCAGCCTCGACCGCGGACCTCGAGCCGCAGGCCGTTCGAGCCGTGCCCGGTACGGTCGGACTCGCCGACGACCGAACGCTGGGTCTCGGCGATCGCCTCGCCCGCCGGGCAGGCGCCGTCTGGGAGATCCTTCGACCCTTCGCCTACACGGCGTCGGTGATCCCCGTCCTGACCGGGGGTGCGCTTGCGGCGGTCGACCATGACTTCAGCTGGCTGCCGTTCCTTGCCGCGCTGCTCGGCGGCGTCCTGCTCCACTCAGGCACGAACATCGTCAATGAGATCTACGACGTCCGCAAGGGCATCGACACGATCACCTCGCCCCGCGCAAGCCACGCGCTGCTCAAGGCCCGGCTGACCGAGCGGCAGGCGTTCGTGGCGGCGTTCGTGGCCTTCGCCCTGGCCGTTGTCGTCGGCGTCTACCTCATCGCGTTGCGCGGGCCGGCGATCGTCGGGCTCGGCCTTGCCGGCGTCCTCGGCGGCTACTTCTATACGGCTCCGCCATTCGAGTACAAGTACCGTGCGTTGGGCGTGCCGCTCGTCTTCGTCCTGATGGGACCGCTGATGGTCGTGGGCACGTTCTTCGCGGTGACGGGCACCTGGAGCGCGACCGCGCTGGCAGCTTCGGTGCCGGTCGGGCTGCTCGTCGCTGCAATTCTCGACGGCAACGAGTGGCGCGACATCAACGAGGACAGCCGGGCCGGCATCTCGACCCTGTCGGCGCGCATCGGCCGGGTCCGGGCCCACTACTTCTACGTTGCCCTCGTCCTTGGCGCGTACATGGCCCTCGGGCTGACCGTGGCCATCGGCTGGCTGCCCCCGCAAACCCTGATCGCGATTGTCTCGCTGCCCTTCCTCGCCCAGGTGATTCGCTCGGCGGAGCTTGGCGCGACCGGCCAGCAGCGCGCGATCGCAATGATCGACGTCCAGACGGCCAGGCTCCATTTGACGTTCGGCTCGCTGCTCGTCGTGGGTATCCTCTTGTCCGCCCTTCCGCTGCATGGCTGAGCGCAGCGGCCCCGGCACGCTGCCGCTGCTCGCGGGCCTGGCTGGCGCCGTGGCGGCGTTCAGCGCAACGTTCAACGGGCCGCGCGATCGGTTCTGGACCAGGATGACCTGGTCAGGCATCGGCCTCGGCACCTTTGCTCTGCTCACCTCCAAGCAATCGCGGCGCCTCAGACCGCGCTGGTGGCACCTGCCGGTTGGCCTGGCCTCGGCCGGCATCCTCTACCTGACCTTCCGGGCCGGCGACCGCTTTGCCCGCGAGTACGTGCCCGGTGGTGACGCCCAGATCCGCGACATCTATGCCCTCCGAACGCTCCGTCCGAAGCCCGAGATCGCCGCTCGCCTGGCCCTGCTGGTCGGGCCGGCCGAGGAGATCTTCTGGCGCGGCCTGGTCCAGTCGGCGCTCATGCAGCGGTACGGTCGCTGGCGCGGAGCGGCGCTCGCCTCACTGGCCTACGGGGGCGTCCACGTGGTGACCGGCAATTTCACCCTGATGGGGGCCGCCGGTGTTGCCGGCGCCCACTGGTGCGCGCTCTATGCCGCGGGCGTGCCGCTCGGGGCCCTGATCGTCAGCCACACGACCTGGGACATCTGGATCTTCCTGGTCCAGCCGACCGGCGAGATCGAGGCGATCGATGGCTCAGGCGCCGTGACGCGACTCGACCTGACGGCGGCCCACGCCTGAGCCAGCCGCGGGTCAGCCGGGCGCCTCGCAGCTTGAGGTGGCAAGGTTCCGGAGGGTTCCGAGGGTTCCGAGGTGCCAGGGTTCCGAGGGGCAGGGTTCCGGAGGGTTCCGACGGGCAGGGTTCCGCGCTGCCCGGAGCACGAGCGGTGAGGGCACCGGCATTACACCCAAGCTTAAATAGCACGATCGGCCGGCCGAACGGCGTTCGGAGACGCCTCCGAGACCCGAAATATTCCAAGCACAACTATCCCTGGCGGTGGGGCTGCTGGAATCGGGTCTTGCGGTCCGTTGATCCGGCCGGCGGACGTCGCGACCCGTCCAGCTAAGGTTGCCCGTGATATTCGAGGCCCCGAACGGTGGACGCGAGATCCCGGTCTGGGAGACCCCGTTCGCCTCGAACAGCAGGAATGCGGCCCAAGCGATGATCAGCAAGAGCTGCCCGCTCCGGCGACGGCCCCGATCTGGGCGATCCCGAGAAGAAGCGCGTCGCTCGGCATGGGCGGCATCCTACGTCGCACGGGCACCTCCTGAAAGGCTGAGGCCATTCCAGGCGCCACAGGAGGCCGATGCAACTCGGGCACGGCGAGCCGTGTTATGAACCATTGATGGACGCCACGCACGGATCACGAACCGCGGGCCAGGAAATCCCGGACCTCCGGCCGGCGCTCGCAGCCAACCTGGATGCGGCATTCCCTGCGTTCGTGGCGGCTGAGATGTCGCGGATCTACAGCGTGGCGCTTCGACTCATCGGCCGGCCGGCCGATGCCGAGGACATTGCCCAGGACACCCTGGTCCGCGCCTACCGAGCTCTCGCAACCTGGGACGCGGCCCGGATTCTGGAGCTGGCCGTGCGGCCATGGCTCGCGAGCATCGTGCTCAACCTGGTCCGCAACCGGGCCCGGGCACTGGCGAGCCGCCCGGCCACGGTGAGCCTCCTCGACGAGCTTGCCCATCCAGGGATCGCCCTGCGCGAGACACCCCACGGGCGCGCCGAACGCCGCGAGACCGCCGAGGCATGGGCGGCGCGCCTCCTCGCGCTGCCCGAACGCTATCGAGCCCCGCTTGTCCTGCGCCATGTCGACGGCCTCTCGTATGACGAGATCGGCGAAGCCCTCGGTCGACCTGCAGGGACCGTGAAGGCCCAGGTCCATCGGGGTATCGCCCTCCTCAGGGCCGCCCTCGAAGAGGAAAACGACCGTCCCGCGCCATCAACCACCAACCAGCCACGACGTCCAGCAGCCCAGGAGACAGCCCCATGACCCCGATCCATATCCAGCCACACGACGACGATCTCGCGGTCGAGACCGCCCTCGGCGAGCTCCGCATCGAAGCCCCCGAAGGACTGGAGGACCGGACGCTGGTGGCCGTGGGCCTGGCCGAGGCCTACGCCCGGATCGACACCGTCATCGGCCAGATCTGGGTCGCGTTCAACGGCCGTGGCGTCAGCACCGTCGAGTCGGCGACGTCCGGCACCGCCTTCGAGGCACGCGTCCTGGCGACGCGAGGACGTCCGGCGCATCGGCTCGATGCCCTGCCGGCGCGCCTCGCGACCGCGATCCAGCGACGGCTGTCCGGCGATCGGCGCGTCCAGATCCCACTCGACCTGCGCGGGCACTCCGCATTCGAGACGGATGTCTGGATGAAGGCCCTCGAGATCCCTCGAGGAGAAGTCCGGCCGTACGGCTGGATTGCCACGGAGATCGGCCGGCCGAAGGCGTTCCGGGCCGTGGGCACAGCCCTGGGCCACAATCCCGTACCCCTGATCGTGCCCTGCCACCGGGTGGTCCGGAGCGACGGGATGCTGGGCCAGTACTCCCTGGGGGGGCCGGCCAACAAGCGGGCGCTCCTTGCCTGGGAAGGTCTCGACCCCGACGGGATGGAGGGTCTGGCCCGGGCCGGGGTGCGCTACGTGGGCTCAGACACCACCCACGTCTACTGCCTGCCCACCTGCCACAACGCCAAGCGGATCAGCGCCGCGCACCGCGTCCAATTCCACTCTGCTGCGGACGGGACGAGCGCCGGATATCGGGCCTGCCGCGCGTGCCGGCCGGCGGTCGCGGCGGCCTGATCCCGGAGCTCCGCAGTCGTGCGTGATCGTGCACGATCGATGTATGCTCCACACTTGGACCAGCCGACTCAGCCAAGTACGATCACCGGCGCCGACGGGCGGGTCAGCTCGACCGCCAGCCCGACCGCGATCTGGCTCGGGCTCCTCGCGCTCTACTTCGTGTGGGGCTCCACCTACATCGGCATCCGCCTCGCCGACGAGTCGATCCCGCCGTTCCTGATGGCCGGGGTCCGGTTCCTGGTCGCAGGAATCGCCCTGCTGGCCTGGGAGTACGTCGCCATCCTGCGGATCCCACGGTCCGCCATCGCCGGCCAGGTGCGGACCGACCACGTGCGACCCGACCACGTGCGACCCGACCACGTGCGGCCCGACCAGGTGCGGCCGGGCCGGCCAACCCGGCGCCAGCTGCGCGACTCGGCGATTGTCGGCGGGGCACTCCTGCTGGGCGGGATGGGCCTCGTGGCCCTGGGCGAACGAACGGTGCCGGCCGGAATTGCCGCCTTCCAGATCGCCCTGCTGCCGGTCTGGATCGCACTCCTCGGCCGGGTCTTCTTCGGCGAACGGCTGCCGCGCATGGTGATCGCCGGAATCGTCGTTGGGCTGGTTGGCGTGGCCATCCTGGTTGGCCCGGTCGGCGGCGGCGGCCTTGCGTTCGATCCGTTCGGGCTGTTCGTGCTCCTCTGCTCGCCGATCTGCTGGGCGTCTGGATCGCTCTATTCGAGCCACAAGGCCGTCCTGCCCCAGCGACCGCTCACCGCCACCGGGCTCCAGATGGTGTTCGGCGGCGTGCTCCTGCTGGGCGCGGCGGTGCTGACCGGTGAGCTGACGAACTTCGACGTTGCGACCGTGACCGGCCGCTCGTTCCTGGGGCTCGCCTACCTGACCACCGTGGGCAGCCTGGTGGGCTTCACCACCTACGTCTGGCTGCTGCGCGTCGCGCCGCTCTCGAAGGT
>JBEPUS010000010.1:0-28144 GCA_041691435.1 Chloroflexota bacterium | reverse complement strand
GGCGCGGCGCTCGCCGAGGTGCCCGGACTTGAGCCGGGGGCGGGGCTCGTCGCTGCCCGCAACGACGGCTTGACGCCCGGCTCCGGGAACAGGAGTGCCGCAGCCGCCAGGATCCTGGCCACGTCGGGCACCTGGACCGAGCCGTACGGCGAGATGCTGGCCGGGTGGACGAGCGGGAAGCGCACGACCAGCTGGTAGATCGACTTCGAGCCGATCTCCGAGGCGATCGCCGCGAGCGTCGGCAGCTGGTCGCGGGGCAGGTCCGTCTCGATATCGGTGCCCACCGTCTGGATCAGCGCGGGCAGGCGCAGGACCAGGTCCGGGCTGGCCAGCTGACGACGGAGGGCGAGCAGGAGGGCCTGCTGGCGAGCCTGGCGGGTGAAGTCGCTCTCCCCGGCCGGGTGCCGGATCCGGGCATAGGCGAGCGCATCGGAGCCATTGAAATGGTGCGGGCCGGCGGTGACCGACCAGCCCATCTTCACGCCGTAGCCGTGATAGGTCGGATCGTCGAGGCCCTTGGCAACGTTGATGTCGATTCCGCCGAGGGCGTCCACGAGGTGCTGGAACGAGGCCAGGTCGGCGGTCACGTAGTAGTGGATCGGGATGCCCAGCAGCAGCCCGACCGAGTCCTCCAGGGTGCGCATGCCGCCGGCCGGGAAGAGCTTCGGGTTGCGTTCTGCGTAGCTCATCAGGGAGTTGAGCTTGGGCGCGTACGTCTGGCCGTCGGAGAGCGGGGCATTGGCCATGTCGCGAGGCACCGAGACCATGCTGACGGTGTGGCCGACCGGGTCGACCGAGACCACCATCATCGTGTCGGAGAGGGCGTGGTCGCGGCCTGTCCCCGAGTCGACCCCGACCAGCAGGATGTTGACCCGGCCGCCCGAGGCCGGCAGCGGGCCCCCCTGGGCGCCGGCCACGCCTCCGGTCACCGCGGAGCTGGAGAAGAGCGACGAGAAGGCATTCATGGCCCCCAGGCCGATCGATGCCGCGAAGAGGTGGGGGATGGCGGTGACCACGAAGATCGCGGCGAGACCGGCGCCGGCTGCGGGCCGCGGCCGCCAGTCGAAGCGCCGGTCGAAGAAGGCCTGGCCGGACGCCAGGATCCGCCAGCCGAAGACGATCGCGTTGAGGATGAGCAGGGCGACGATCGTCGTTGGCGCCAGGGCCAGCGCCAGGAGCTGCGGGAGCGGCACGACCTTGGCCACGAGGTAGGCCATCCCGGCCAGGACCAGCGTCGGGGCAGCGAACTGCAGGGCGATCCGCCAGCGCGCGTTGACCAGCTGGCCGCTGCCAGGCAGGAACGACGAGACGAGCGCGGCGAACACGCGTCGCTTGTCGCTTGGGCGGAGGCCGGCCTCGGCTCCGACTGCGCGGCGACTGCGCGCCGGTTCGACCGGGCCCAGGTCCTCGTCATCAAAACGCACGTCGCGCTCGGAGCGGCGCTCGCGATCCAGGCGCCGGACGGCGAGTGGCCGCTGGCCGGGTTGATCACGATGAATGCGGTGGGCCTGCACGCGGGCGCGACTCCGGCTGCGGTCTCCGGTGGTGACCGGTCAGGAGCCGGCCGGGGCAGAGTCTAGCAGCCCAGCGGGCGTGTGCAGTGAACGAACGTTCAGTGCCAGGGGCAATGTGCGCTCAAATTGCGCATGTCGCAGCTGCGCCGCGCCGACGCTCAGTAGCCCAGGTCGCGCAAGCGAGCTGCCAACCGGCGGGAGGCCCGGGCCCGGTGCGAGATTGCCGCCTTCTCGGCCACCGTCTGTTGACCGAGCGTCTGCCCGCCCGGCGCCTGGCCGGCTGGCTCGAAGATCGGGTCGTAGCCGAAGCCTCCCGCGCCCCGCGCCGCGGTGGCGATCCGGCCGCGCAGGGTGCCCCTCGCCTCGGCGGCGATCGGCAGGCCGCCGCGGGCACCGACGCCGGCAGGAATGACGAACGCCAGCACGCAGACGTAGCGCGCTCCGCGACCGGTTGCGGGCAGGCCGGCCAAGGCGGCGAGCAGCTTGGCATTGTTCTCAAGGTCCGTGGCGTGCTCACCCGCGTAGCGCCGCGTGCGCACACCCGGCGCCCCATGGAGTGCTTCAACCTCGATGCCGGAATCATCGGCGATCGTGGGCAGGCCGCTCAGGCGAGCGTAGAACCGGGCTTTCAGCCGGGCATTGGCCTCGAACGTCAGGCCGTCCTCGACGGGATCGCCCAGGACCCCGAGCGTTTCCAGGTTCACGAGCTCGGCGTGCTCGGGTTGGAGCAGCTCGGCCAGCTCCGCCAGCTTGTGCGGCGAGCGTGTTGCGATGACGATCCGCGGCCGCGGGGTTGCGGCCCCCTGACGGCCGCCCAAGACCCTCAGCGCTTGACTCCGGCGAGCGCGGCCGCCTGGGCCGCGAACAAGCGCTCCAGGCCGGTCCCGGCGAGGTCGAGCAGGCTGGTCAGGCCGGCCCGATCGAACGGCTTGCCCTCGGCCGTGCCCTGCAGCTCAACGTAGGCGCCGGCGTCCGTGCCGACGACATTGAAGTCAACCTCGGCCCGCGAATCCTCCGAGTAGTCAAGGTCCAGGTAGGTCTGCTCGCCGACGATCCCCACGCTCACTGCGGCCACCTTGCCGCTGATCGTGCGCTCCATCCCGTAGCGGATGAGGGCCGCCGCCAGGGCCACGTAGCCGCCCGTGATCGACGCCGTGCGCGTCCCGCCGTCCGCCTGGAGGACGTCGCAGTCGATCGTGATCGTCCGCTCGCCCAGCCGGGCCAGGTCCACCACCCCGCGCAGGGAGCGGCCCACGAGGCGCTGGATCTCATGCGTCCGGCCGCCGACCCGGCCCTTGGTGGACTCGCGCTGGGTCCGTTCGGCCGTGGCTCGCGGCAACATCGAGTACTCGGCGGTGACCCAGCCGGTGCCCTTGCCGCGCAGGTGCGGCGGAACCCGGTCCTCGATCGAGGCGGCGCACAGGACCTCGGTATCGCCGACGCGGATCCGGCAGGAACCTTCCGCCCACTTCAGGACATCGAGGGTCAGCGTGATCGGGCGCAGGTCCGTTGGCCCGCGGCCATCGGCGCGGACCTGGGCCGTCTGGTTGCCAAGCGCGGTGGGCTGGGTCATGCGGGCTTCTCCTGGCTTGCACGTTCTTCGATCTTGGCCTGTGCCCACAGGACGTCGAGCTGCTCGAAGTCGAGATCGCGCAGGGCGACGTGCTGCTCGGCTGCCTGGCGCTCGACGCTCCGAAAGCGGCGCCGGAACTTGTCGTTGGCCGAGCGCAGGGCGGCCTCGGCCTCCACGCCCTGCCGGCGCCCGAGGTTGACGGCCACCATCAGCAGGTCACCGAGCTCCTCCTCGCGATCGTGGCGCGTATCCGCGGCCAGCAGCTCCCCGAGCTCCTCGTGGAGCTTGGCGATGATCCCCTCGATCGCCGGCCAGTCGTAGCCCAGGGCCGCGGCGCGCTCCTGCATCTCCTGGCTGGCCGCCAGGGCGGGCATCGACCGGCTGATCCCGTCGAGCGCACTCTTCGCGGACCCCGGGCCAGCGCTGCCACCGGCGCCACCCGGGCCGGCGGCCGTCGCCCGCTCGTCGGCCTTGATTCGTTCCCACTGGCGATTGACGTCGTCGGCGGTGCGCGCCTCGGCCGTCCCGAAGACGTGCGGATGGCGGCGAACGATCTTCGTGGCCAGCGCGGCCTGCACGTCGGCCAGGTCGAAGACGCCGGCCTCGGCCGCGAGCTGGGCATGGAGCACCACCTGGAGCAGGAGGTCCCCGAGCTCTTCGGCGAGGGCCGGGGAGGGCCCGTCGGCCAGCGCGTCGTAGACCTCGTAGGCCTCCTCGAGGAGGTGCTTGCGGAGCGTCTCGTGGGTCTGCTCGCGATCCCATGGGCAGCCATCCGGCTGGCGCAGGCGATGGCTGATCCAGGGCATCGACCAGGGCCCGGCGCTGGCCAGCTCGGGAGCGACCGGTCCAATGTAGAGCGCACTCCGGAGGTCATCGTCCGTCATTGCACCGATCGTCGTCTCGGCGGTCGCGCCAAAGCGGCCCACCGGGTGATCCGCGGGGTAGAGGCGTCCAAGCAGCGTGAGCGGATCGCGCCCCAGCGGCCCATGCCGTCCGGCCAGCGCCGCGTCGATCGGCGGAGGAGTCGGCGCCGCCGACTCAGCTCCGCCGCCGGCCGCCGTGAGCGGCCCACCGCCCAGCATCGCCAGGGGCACGATGATGACGGGCCGGCTGGCCTCGATGGGGGTCCCGACCAGGCGTTCGGCGGCCGCCACCTGGAGACCCGCCGATGCATCGAGGCCCCAGCGGAGTCTGGCTTCGGCGAGCAGCGCGTCGAGCATCGGCTGGCGCTAGGGAGCCGTGGAGCTCGGCGTGATATTCGGACCCGTGATCGACGCCTTGGCCTTCTGGGTCGCGTACCAGTTGCTGAATGCCGAGTCCTTGAGGATGGCCACCTGGTCGGGGTCGGGCAGCCGGGTCTGCTCCTGGACGACCTTGAAGATGTACAGGCCGTCGGACAGCGTGATCACCTGGCTGACGCTGCCGACCGGGGCCGCGAAGATGGCGTTCTCCTGCTCGACCGCGATCTGGTCCCGGGCGATCCAGCCCATATCGCCGCCCGTGCCCGCGTCACTGGCGTCCGAGTTCGCCTTGGCCAGCGCCCCGAAGTCCGTGCCGGCCACAGCCGCCTGCTTCTGAAGCGCAGCGGCCCGGTCCGCCGGTGCGGGCCGGATCGAATCGATCAGGATCACGTGCCAGCCGAACTGGCTTGCGACCGGGGGCAGGAGGTCGCCGGCCTTCAGGCCCGTCGCGAAGATGGCCTTCGAGAATGCCGGGTCGAGGCCCGACCCTGCGTCGTAGTAGGGCAGCAGGCCGCCGTCGGTGGCCGACCCGGTGTCCTTGCTGTCCGTCTGGGCAATGGCTGCAAACTCGGTGGCCTCGGCCGCCGTCCCCTGGACGGCCTTGAGCTTGGCATAGGCCACCTGGGCCTCCGACTGGGCGATGGCCCAGGCGGGATCGCTCGACGGCGACGGGCTGCTCGAGCTTGGATCGGCATTGCCCGGCGTGTACAGGATGTGCCGGGCCCGCACCTGCGGGCCAGGGCCCGTGTAGGACGAGGTGTCGATCTTGATCTCGCTGACTTCGCGCTGAACCGAGGCGACCGAGATCGCATCGCTGGTGATCTTGGCCGACAGCGCCTGGTCGGTCAGCTGCGCCCGGGTCGCGGCCCGGTAGGCGTCGGTGCTGATGCCGGCATCCTTGAGCCGCTGGCTGTAGGAGGTGTCAACGCTGGTCGGCGAGGTCGCGACCACCTGGCCGATGAGATACGAGCCGTCCGTGCCGGTGATGAGGCTCGTCAGGCCGCCACTCGCCGGCAGTGCGAAGAGGGCCGCCACGAGGTTCGGATCCTCACCTGCGCCGGCCTGGCTGACCCAGCCGATGTCCCCCCCGGCAGACACGTTGCCATCGGTGGAGAACTCGCCGGCGACCTTGGCGAACGCGGCCCCCCGCAGGAGCTCGCCGTAGGCGGCCTCGGCCCTGCCCCGCGCAGCGGCCTTGTCGGCGTCGGTGAGCGTGCCGCCGCCCGAGTCGACCGGGGTCACGGTCATCACCAGCACGTGGCGCAACTCGGGGACCGTGGCATCGGTCAGGATCTGGGCATCGACCTGCTGGTCGGTCACGGCGATGCCCGCCTGCTGGGCCAGCTGGCGCTGCAGCTCATCGTCGGCAAGCGAGTCAACGATCGTGCCGGGGATGTTCTGCTCTTCCTGGCTCAGGTTGCTGTTCTGGCTGTCGAAGTCGGCCTGGCTGATTCGGCCGGCAGAAAGCTCGTTGCGCAGCTGCGAGATCTCGTAGGTCAGCTTGAACGTCGCAACATCGGCGGCCGCCGCGGCGGTGTCGTGATTGATCGATACGCCGTTGACGTTGGCCACCTCGGCCCAGTGCGCGCCGGCATAGGAAGCCACGGCCGCGCCGACCAGGGTCGCCGTCCCGACGAGGATGATCACCAGGAAGGCGATGTTGAGGTAGAGGGTCCGCCGGCTGGACCGGTCGCTCGACGATCGCCGGGCCCGGGGTGGGACGGGTTTGGAACGTTGCGTCATGTCGCGCTGGTGATCCTCTGGGAGGCGTGCCGGGCCGGATCGGCGGCCATATCGCGGCGGTCCGACATCGTAGCGTACATCTGGCTGCCGGCTGCGCCAGCGGTCCGGCGCGCTCGGGCGGGCTGCCTCAGGTCGTCCTGTCGAGACGGTCGATCAAGGCAGCAAGACGGTCAGCCTCGTCTTCCCAGGACAGCTCCCTGATCCGGTCCAGCGTCGCGCTGATGCTCGCCTCCCGGGCGCCCGGGTCGTCGACGAGCTGGACGAGGGCCGCCGCCATGGCAACCGCGCTGCCCGGCTCGTAGACGCGCACCGAGCCGGCCGGGAACATGCGCTCCACCATGGGCAGGCGGGAGGCCACGACCGGCTTGCCCATCGCGCCGTACTCGAAGAGCTTGGTTGAGAGGGACACGTCGGTAAATGGGTCCTGCCGCGTTGGCGCGAGGCCCACGTCCGCCGCGGCGATCGCCGCGGGCACAGCCTCGATCGGGATCCGGCCGTGGAACGCCACGCGATCGGCCAGGCCCAGCGAGTCCGCCAGGTCGCGCAGCCTGTCCTCGGTATCGCCCCGTCCGTAGACGGCCAGGCTCACCGGCATTGCCGGACGGGTCGTCGCGAGGCGAGCCAGCGCCTCGATCGCGACATCGACCTCGTAGGTTGGCGTCAGGGCGCCGGCGTAGATGAGCCGGAGGGTGCCATCGGCCATGAACGCGCGCCTCGGCACCAGCGTCGGATCGAAGCGGACCAGCGATGGGCTGTTGAGGATCACCGTGATCTTGTCGGGCCGGATGCCAAGGGCGACGAGGCGGGCAGCCAGGGCGTCGTTCACCGTGATCGCGGCGCTGGCGAGCCCGATCGACAGGCGCTCCTGGATGACCAGCAGGCGCTGCAGCAGCGGGTTCGAGGCCCGCGGAAAGCGCATCCGGAAGAACTCCGGCATCGCCTCATGCAGATCGATCAGCAGGGGCACGCCGGCGATCCGCAAGGGCAGGCCGGCGAAGACGAGGAAGTCGGGCAGGGTGTGGACCTGGACCAGGCCGAAATGCCGGTGCCGGTGGGCTCGCGTGACGGCCCAGCCGGCTCGCGCGAGAAACGCGAGATATTCGCGCAGGTAGACGCCCAGCCCGGCGCCCTGGTGGCGCTGGACGTTCACGCGCCGGACCACGACGCCATCGATGACGTCCTCCAGCTTGTCACCCGGGCGGCGCAGGGCGAAGACGTCGACCGGGCGGCCGCGGGCGACCAGCGACTCTGCCTCCCGGCGGACCCGCGAGTCCTCCTCGTAGAAGGCGTGCACGATCATGGCCATGGGCCGGCGCGGCTGGCTCGGAGATCTGGCGGTCACGACGGCCCATGCTATTCCGGGCGGAGATGCTACGCTCCGGCGCGCATGGACATCACCCAGGAACGAGTCCCTTCATACCGCACGTCCGCCGCCCGGCCGGGGCCCATCAAATCGGTCTTCGAGGCGATCCGCGAACTCCGTGGCCGGCGACGATTGATCCGCTACCTGGCCCAGGCCGACCTCAAGAAGAAGGGCACCGACACGCTCTTCGGGAACATCTGGTGGGTCCTCGACCCCCTCCTCCAGATGGCCGTCTACGTCGTCCTCGTGACGGTGATCTTCGCCCGGAGCACCCCGGCCTACCCGCTGTTCGTGTTCGCCGCGATCCTGCCCTGGAAATGGTTCACCACTGCGACCACCGACGCGATCCAGTCGGTGAGCGGCCAGGACAAGCTGATCAAGCAGCTCCAGTTTCCGAAGATCGTCCTGCCCGCGGCGGCGATGCTCGGTGGCGTCATGGAGTTCTCGTTCGGGCTGATCCCCCTGGCCGGGATGCTCCTGATCCTGTATCCGTCGTACATCAACATCACCCTGCTGTGGATCCCCGTCGTCGCCTTCGTCCAGTTCGTCTTCTCGTTCGCCTTCGGCCTGGTCCTGTCGGCGTTGAATGTCTTCTTCCGGGACATCGGCAACCTCGCCCGGCACGTCCTGCGGCTGTGGTTCTACGTGTCGCCGGCGCTGTACGGCGCCGACACCGTGCTCACGGTGGGCAAGTCCCACCCCACCATCGAGCACGTCATGATGCTCAATCCGTTCTACACGATCCTGGTCTCGTATCGCGACGCCGTCTATTACGGCAAGCCGCCCGAGCTGGCCGGACTGGCCATCGTCCTGGGCGTGAGCTTCGTCCTGCTGATCTTCTCGACGATGGTCTTCAAGCGCCTGGAACCAGCCTTCGCCAAGGTGCTGTAGTGAGCCTCGAGCCGGCCCAGCCTGGCCAGTTCGCGGTTGACGTCCAGGGCCTGGGCGTCCGCTACAGCCTCCGACTCACCAAGAAGAACACGGTTCGCCAGACCCTCGCCAACCTCATCCATCGGGGTGAGAACGACAAGGCGTTCTGGGCACTCCGCGACGTCAGCTTCCGGATGGTCCACGGCGAGTCGCTGGCGGTGATCGGACCCAACGGGGCGGGCAAGAGCACCCTCCTGCAGGCCCTGGCCGGGATCATCACGCCCTCGGAGGGCGTGATCGATGTCCGCGGCCACGTCTCGAGCCTGTTGATGCTCGGCGCGGGCTTCGACCAGGAGCTGACCGGCCGCGAGAACATCACCCTCGTCGGTGCGTTCATGGGCATTCCGCATCGCGAGATGCAGGAGCGCTCCGTGAAGATGGTCGACTTCGCCGACATCGGCCAGTTCATCGACGCCCCGGTCAAGACGTATTCATCGGGCATGCGCGCACGGCTGGGCTTTGCCATCGCCACCAACGTCGATCCGGACGTGCTCCTCCTGGACGAGGTCCTGGCAACTGGCGACCAGGTCTTCCGGGAGAAGAGCATGGCCCGCGTCCACGAGCTGGCCCGGGCCGCGAAAGCCATCGTGCTGGTCACCCACGACATGAACTGGGTCAGCGAGTTCTGCAACCGGGCGATGCTGCTGGAGGAGGGCCGGATCGTCGCCGAAGGCGAGCCGGCGGCGGTGGTGGCCCTCCACCAGGAACATTCGATCGCGACGCGGTCGCGCAAGGCGGCCGAGACGGCAGCCCTGCTGGGAACCTCCGTCGGCGCAGCCATGGGGGTGGGCATTGCCAAGCTGCCGGCCGGGCTGCCCAGCACGAATCCCAAGCCGAAGCCCTGACGACCGCTCCGCGGCCCGGCGCTGAGCGCAGGGCACGTCGCGTTGCTGTGGCGCTCAGCTCGACCGGGAGCGCCTGACCGGATCGCCCAGGTTCTCCGTCGCCGGAGCGATGCCCCGGGGACGCTCCGCCCAGTGCGGCCGGGCGGCCTCCACGAGGGCCTGCGCCCGGTGGGCAAAGGTGTGCCGGGCAAGCACCACCGCCCGGCCCCGTTCGGCCATGGCCCGGCGCAGCTCGGGATCGGCCAGGTAGCGCTCGACCGAGGCGCGCAGGTCTTCTCCGTCGGTCCAGGTCGCGACGGCGCCATCGAACTCGCGCTCGAGGCCGTCCACCGGATCGCTCAGGACGAAGCCGCCGCTCGCGAGGACGTCGTAGATCCGGTTCGAGATGAACCCCTCGTCACGCATGTCGGACCAGTGGTCGTTGAGCACGATCGCCGCGGCCGCGTAGGCCCGGTGGACGTCCCCGTTCGGGATCCAGTCGCCCTTGAGGAAGCGCGGGTCGAGCAGGTCCGGTCGCCAGTTGCCGCCGTAGACGGCCAGGTCGCGTTCGGTCCCGGCGAGGGCGTCGAGCACCGGCCGGTGCCGATTGCGTGAGTTGCCGACAAAGAGGAGCTCGTGCGGCGGGCCACCCGGCTCTGGCCAGAACCGGTCCGGATCCGTCGCCTGGTGGAGGGCCACGAGCGGCACGCTGACCTGCGCCGCCAGGTGATCGAGGAAGGGATCGGAAGCCACGAAGACGACGTCGTAGGCCGCGCAGCGGGCCGCCCGAACGGCGTCCGGGTGGCTGATGATCCAGAGGAGGCTGACCTGCGCCGGACGGAGGGCCAGGCGGCGGGTCCCGACGATGTGCAGCGCGACGTCCGCCCGGAGGGCGATCGGGTCATCTCGCTCGGCATGGACGACCAGGCTGGCCGGATTGCCCAGCGCCTCGAGCTGGCGGGCGACGGCTCGGCCAAACGGGGTGTCGCCCCAGCGCGCCGCGGCCGCCCAATCCGGCGGACCGATGTGGATGGCAAAGCGGACCTGCTCCAGCCACCCGGCAATCGCACCGGGCAGACCCGCCGGCCCCTCCAGCGGGACGACCGGCCGGCCGCCGACGCTGGCCGGCAGCCCGGCCGACGCGTCGGCAACGAGAAGATCGAGGTCGTCGAAGGCCGGCCGGCTCGTCCAGGCCGCCGTGGGCTCCGTGATCCAGCCGACCTTCACGACGTGGCGGGCGAGCCCGGCCAGGTCCGCCGCCGGATCGGTGACCACGGCAACGTCCGGCTCGAGCGACGCCTCGCTGGCGGTGGGGCTCACCAGCCAGCCACGGCCAAGGAACGCATCGGCGATCGCACCTTGGAGCTCGGCGCGTGGACCGGGCGCCGCGACCACCGCGGCTCGCAGCGGTCGCGACGCCCACTCACGCGGCCCATGGAACGCGTCGCGCCAGACCTCGCGGTGGAGGCGCGGACCCCAGCGAGCGTGGAGGTGCAGCCAGTCAGCCGTCGAGGCGCGGCCCGGGTTGCCCGGTGCCGAGCGCTGCCAGAGGACAGAGCTCCCGACATACGCCACTCTCAGGCCCCGTTCACGGAGGCGCAGCCCCACCTCGATCGCCAGCTCGTCAGGGTCTGCGATCGGCGGCAGGTGAAGCCCGGCGACCACCGCCCGCCTGAGGAGCAGGCCGGTCGATCCCGGCACGGCCCGCAGGCCCACGAGCTCGGCGGCCGGCCCGAACGGGTTCTCGCCAGCACCGAGGAGCTCGGGGACCGGCATCCCCGGACCGGGGGCGAAGGCCATGCCCCGGGCGATCAGGCGAACGGCCGGCGTGCTGCCTGGAGCCGGCTCGTCGATGCCCAGCAGGCGCGGGCTGCCGGCCGCGGCGTCCAGCGAGTCGACGCCGGCGACGAGGCGTCCGAGCCAGCCTGGCTCGGCCGGGACGACACCGCTCGGCAGGAAGCAGACGTAGTCCCCGGCGGCCCGGGACAGGGCATCGAGGAGCCCGTCGCCGGCCGTGCTCGAGCTCAGCCACTCAATGTTGGGCCAGCCGGTTCGCGCGCGGATCTCGGTGCTGGAGGCCGATCCACCTCCGCCCGCCTGACCGGGCTCGTCCGAGCCGGTCACGACGATCGAAATGAGCGGGCAGGGTGACGGAAGCGGCGGGCCGGCGCCGTGGGCTGCCAGGATCCGGACCGCCACCTCCGATCCGGGCAGGGCGACAAGCCAGGCAGCGGCGGCGCTCTGCTCGGCCGCCCAGGTACGTCGCGCTCGATCGTCCGCGGATCGCTTGCCGGGCAGCCGTGTCGTGAACGTCGAGCTCGCCCGCCGGACGCCGGAGCGGACCGCGACGAGCCGAGCGATGACCGGGTCCGCCTTGATCCGCTCGAGCTCGGTGCGCGCCCGGGCCAGTTTGTCCGTCCGGTCGGCCACCAGGCCCTCGAGGCGATCGATCTCGACTTCCAGCCGCTCGCGCTCGCGCGCCGCCCGGCGGCGGGCGTCGGCCGGGTGCGGATCGGGCCGTTCCGCGGGCGGCAGTGGTCGGTCGGCCATCAGCGCAGCAGGTCCGCGTACAGCTCCAGGAGGCCGGCCGACTCGGTCTCCCAGTTCCAGCGGTCCCAGGCGGCCAGCCGGCAGCGCTCATGGAGCGCCGCACGAGCCGCGGGATCCAGCTCGAGAATGGCCCGGATGGCCGCTCCGATCGAACCGGGATCAGCGGGATCGCAGACCTCGCCGAGTGGCCCGGCCGGGTCGGCCCGGACGATCGCCCGCATCACCGGGAAATCACTGACGACCACCGGGATGCCGGCGGTGAGGCTCTCGAAGAGCTTGTTGGGCGTGCACAGCCAATGGTTGAGCGTCGAATGCTGGAGGGGAATCACGTCGACATCGGCCCCGGCAACCATCTCGAGAAGCTCCTCGGGGGGCACTGCGGCGAGCACGTGGATCCTGCCCCGGAACCGCGGGTCGGCCGCCAATGACTCGACATCCGAACGCTGGCCGCCATAGCCGAGGTAGACGAGGTGGGCCGGCTCCAGGCCCGGTTCCAGGAGCGTCTCGGCCAGCTCCTCGAGTCCGCGATAGCGGCTGAACGCGCCGTGGTAGAGCACGATCGGCGCACCGTCCGGGATGCCGGCGGCAGCGCGCAGCCGGCCCGGCGGCGGCACGGGCGGCTGCCAGCGCGGCGGGCAGTTGTGGACGACGACGGTCCGCCGCGGATCGAGCCGCCGGGTGAGCACGTCGGCGTACGCCTCGTTGACCGTGACCAGGGCGGCCGTGGGCGCCGACCAGCGCCGCTCCTGCCGCCGGAGGAGGCGCCGGGTCCATCCCGGGCGGGTCGCGTTCGCCCCGGAATCGAGGAAGATCTCGTGGCTGTCGTAGACCGCTGACCCACCGTCGCGCTGCGCTCCCTGGAGAGCTGCTGGAAGTCCCGTCAGATCATGGCCGTGATGGACATCCGCCGCCGGCGCGACCGCGGCTGCGGCGCGGCACCAGCCGAGGATGGCATAGCGCCAGCGCAGCAGCCAGGCGACGTCCGGCGGCGGCCAGGCCGACGGCTCGGGGTCGCGCCGGCGGAGCCGGGCCAGCCCCAGGTAGACCTGCCGGGCGCCCGCGAGGCCAACGGCGAGGGCAATGTCGGTCGCGGCGCCCGGGAGCTCGGACCAGCCCCGCCGGCCGGATCGCAGCCCGGTCATGAACCGGCCGATCGAGCGCCGGCGGAGCGTCCCGGGCTGCCGCCAGCCGCGCGGGACGGGCACCCGGATGATCTCGAAGCCGCCGACAGTCTCGCGCTCGATCGTCGTCGCGGCCGGGTCGCTTGCGGTGGCCAGCACCGTCACCGCGTAGCCGGCCGCGGCCAGCGTGGCCGCCTCGCGCCGGACTCGCGAATCAAGTCGCGCGTCGTTGAAGACGTACATCACGATCCGGCCTGGGGGGACGGCCGGCAGCGGGGCGTTCATGCCAGGCGCTCGACGACCATGCGGTAGGTTCGGGCGGCAACCGGCCAGGTGTAGTCGTCGGCGGCGATCTGCGCGATCCGCTTGCGCCAGCCGGGTTCCGCGCTGATTCGGGCGAGGCAGGCCGAGATGGCCGCGGCCAGGTCCGGGGCGTCGGCCGAGGCGGCGACGATCCCGAGGTCACGGTCACGGACGATCCCGGCCATGTAGCCGAGGGACTCGGGCACCACGACCGGGGTCCCGGCCACCAGCGCCTCCCAGAACTTGTTGGGGCTCGAGAGGCGCTGGTTGAGCGAGACCGGCGGCAGGGGCACGAGGGCGACATCGGCCGCGGCGGTCCAGCCGAGCAGCTCATCCGGGTGGCGGGCGGCCAGCGTGAAGTGCCGCCCGAGGAAACGCGCTTCGCGATCGCGGGCCAGCTCGCGGTCGAAGGCCCGGCCAAAGCCAAGCAGGACGAGCACCGCATCGGGCACGAGCAGGACGGCTTCAGCCGCTGCGTCGAGACCCAGGCGTGGCCCCAGGCGGCCCTGGAAGAGGACCAGCGGGACGTGCGCCGGCAGCCCGATCTCGGCCCGGATCTGGCCAGGCGCCGGGGCCGGCGCCGATCCGCTCGAACGGACCGCCGCGGACGCCTCGGGATAGTTGGGCACGACGTCGGGTTGGGGCCTGAGCGACCAGCGCGCAGCGAGCCGTCCGGCCAGCGCCTCGTTGACCGTCACGACGGCACTGGCCGAGCGCGCCCAGCTTCGTTCCCGCCGGGCATGCCAGCTGCGCAGGATGCGGGGCATGTCGAGCACGTTGTTCGATTCGAAGACGTCGTCGATGGCGTCGTAGATCACCGCCGCCGGCCGGCCGGCCGGGCCGATCGGCGACCGGGACCGCGCATGCAGGGCAGCCGCCACGGTCAGGCTGCCACAGGCGTGGTAGAGGTCGGCCGGCTCAAGCTCGCGGTCGAGCGTCCGCCACCAGCCCCGGACGGTGTGCGGCCAGAAGATCCAGCGCCGGACTGCGGCCAGGACGGCCGTCCCTCGGCGCACGAACCGGCGGGCCCCGCCCGCGGCCGGCGAGACAGCGGGGTCGCCTGACGCGCCGGATTGTCCGGCGGGAGAACCGGCCCGCGCCCAGGGTCCAGACGGCCGGTAGCGGCGGATCTCCCAGCCATCGCCGGGCTCGCGCTCGGGCAGGCCCGCCGCGGCCACGGCAGCAATCTCGACCCGATAGCCCAGCCCCACGAGCGTGCGGGCGATCCGCAGGCCGCGGGAGTACGGCGCCGCGGGCCCGCCGACGAGGATCACGGCCCGCGGCAGCCAGGAAGGGCGCACGTCGCTCACCATGGCCGGCCGGTCAGGCGGCCGTACTCGCCCAGCAGGATCGCTGCCTGCGCCTCCCAGTTGTAGGTGGCGAGATGCGCCTCCAGGCCGCGCCGGCCGATCGCCTCGCGAGCTTCCCGGGGCAGCTGGAGGAGCCCGCGGATCGCCGCCTCGAGCGCCTCCGGGTCGGCCGGCTCCACCAGCACGCCGCAACCCGTCTCACCGACGATCCCGGCCATCCCCGGCAGGTCGCTGGCGACCACCGGGACGCCGGCGGCCATCGCCTCGAACAGCTTGTTGGGCGTCGTCAGGCGGTGATTCAACGTGGTGGGCTGGATCGGCATGGCCACGATGTCGGCCGAGGCGACCCAGTCGATCAGCTCCGTGGGATCGACGGCCGGCAGGACGAAGAGCCGCTCCGCGAGATCCGCTTCCTGCGCGCGCGCCTCGAGCTCCGCCTGGAGTGGACCGTACCCGAGCAGGACCAGCACGGCGTCGGGCAGCCCGGGCAGCGCTGCGATCAGCTGCTCGATGCCACGATCTCGCGAGAAGCCACCCTGGTAGAGGACGATCCGGGTCGTCGCCGGCAGCCCGAGGCGTTCGTGGAAGCGCCGCGGGCGGTCCGGGCCGGGCTCCCGGCGGTAGGCGCAGTTCAGGACGATCAGCGGCTCGGGCACGCCGAAGCGCTCCGCCATCACCTCGGCGTACGGGCGGTTCACGGTGATCACCCGTGTCGCCCGCCGCGCCCAGCCACGCTCGAGCCGGGCAAAGACGCGGCGGGCCGGCTTCGGCAACCGGGCCAGGTTGGCCGCGTCCACGTAGATGTCGCGGGCGTCGTAGACCACCACCGCCCCGTCGCGCCGGCCGAGGTCGAGTCCGATCGGGATGCCCATGTAGGCCATCGCGTGGACGAGGTCGGCAGCTGGGGCGGCCCGCTGCGTGGCGAGGCGCTGGTCACGAACGGTCAGCGCGATCGCCGCCAGGCGGTCGAAGCCGGCGATCGAGCGTCGAACCCGAGGCGGGCCGGCCCGAACGGATCCACCGGCCTGGCCAACGGGCCCAGCTCGCGAACCGGACGGTGCAGCCGGGTCGCGACGGAACCGGGCTGCGAGCCGGCGAACGGGTCCGGGCAGACCGCCGGCGGCCGAGACCGGGACGCGCAGGATCCGGTAGCCGGCCGGGTGCTCCTCGGCGACGGCCAGCCCCGGCGCGAGACGGGCCAGCACGGTGACCTCGTGACCCCGGCCGCTCAGCGTGCTGGCGATCCGGTAGGTCCGCGAGTCGAACTCAGCCGTGGACGGCAGGACCAGCACGCAGCGCTGGGGCACGACCGGTGCGTCGGTCACGGGGCGCTCAGCCGGCCTGACCGAGGTCCGCGTAGAGCCCCAGGAGGCCGCCCACCTCGGACTCCCAGTTCCAGCGATCGTGGGCGGCTTGCAGGCAGCGCGCCCGCAGGATCTCCTGCTCGCTGTGAGGCAATCCCACGATCGAGCCGATCGCCCGGGCCACGTCGTCGACGTCGTCTGGCCGACAGACCGCGCCAAGGGGACCGGACGGATCGTCGAGGACGATCGCGTGCATCTCGGGGAAGTCGCTCACCACCACTGGCCGGCCCGCTGCGAGGCACTCGAAGAGCTTGTTCGGCGTGGAGAGACGGTGATTGCGCGTCGAGGGCTGGATGGCCATCACCCCCACGTCGGCCGAGGCCACCCAGGGCAGGAGCTCCCCGGGCGCCACGGCATCGAGCACGTGGAGCCGGCCGCCATAGCGCGGGTCGACGGCCAGCTGGTGGAGCATCGTCCGCTTTGAGCCATACCCGAGATAGACGGCATGGACCTGCTCGAGCCCCTCGACGAGGAGCGCGCCGGCGAGCGCCTCGAGCCCGCGGTGCGCCGAGAACGAGCCGTGGTAGAGGGCAATGGGCGCGGCGGCCGGGATCCCGCTCGCCGCCCGGATCAGGTCCGGCGGCGGGACCGGTGGATCCCAGCGCGCGGGGCAGTTGTGGACGACCACGGTCCGCCGGGGGTAGTAGCGGGCGCCGAGATCACGGGCGAGCGACTCGTTCACGGTGACGAGTGCATCGGCTTCCCTTGTCCAGCGCGCCTCGCTGCGGGCCAGCAGCGCCTTCAGCAGCTGTGGCCGGGCAGCGTTCGAGCCCGATTCGATGAAGATCTCGTGGCTGTCGTAGACAAGGTGGCCACCGTTCCGGCGCCTCGCACGGCCGGCCGATTCGAGGCCGCTCAGGTCGTGGCCGTGGTAGATGTCGGCGGGTGGGGCGGCCTCAGCCGCACGCTCGGCCCAGCCAACCACCACCCAGCGCCAGCGGACGAGCCAGTCGAAGCTGGAGCCGCCCGGCGCCACCGGCCGGCGCCGGGCCCGCGCATAGAAGGGTGCCCGCAGGATCGCCCAGGGGACTGTCAACGCAGCCGCGGCAGCCAGGCCGGCGAGCTCGGCCAGGCCCATGGGCCGCTGATGAGCGGCCCGCTTGACCCGGTCCGACCACCAGCCCCGCATCCGCCATGGATAGCTGAGCCAGGTCCAGTAGAAGCGCCAGCGCTGGGGAACCGGCACCCGCACGATTTCGAAGCCGTCGCGCTCCTCGCGGTCGCCGACGGTCGCGGTCGGATTGGTCGGCCGAGCCAGGATCGTGACCCGATGTCCGGCACTGGCCAGGCTGGCGGCCTCGCGGAGCACCCGGGCGTCGGTGCGGCAATCGTTGTACACGAACATGACCACCCGGCTCACCGCGCCGGGTCTCGCATCGGGCGACCGGACTCGAGCGCCGTGACGATCGCCGCCGGCGCGCCGCTCGGGCGGACGTCGAGCCCCGCCGCGCGAGCCCGGGCAGCGGTCTCCGAGCTGTCGGGCGGGGCCAGTCGGTCGAGCTCGTCGGCGGCTCGGCCGGCGTCGAGGCCCACCACGACCATCCGGCGGCCGGATTCGGCGACGGCTTCGAGCCATTCGGTCGTGCTGCGCAACACCAGGCAGGGCACGCCCAGCCAGGCGGCCTCGCGCTGGACGCCGCCCGAATCGGTGAGGACGGCCGCGGCATGGAGCTGCAGCGCCAGGGTCGTCCGATACGGCTGGGGCTCGATCACCCGGATCGTCGGCGCCAGCTCCACGCCGGCGGCCGCGAGCGCCGCAGCGGTGCCCGGGTGGAGGGCCAGGACCACCGGCCGGGTCGGGCTGGCGACCACGGCCAGGAGGTCCGCCCAGGCCTGCAGGGCCGCTGGCTCGCGATTCTCGGCCCGATGGACCGTGGCCAGCAGGTAGCCTCCCGGGCGGAGCGCCAGGCCCGGCGCCTGGACGGCCAGGCGGGCGCTGATCTCGCGGAGAACGGCCGGGTCACGGACCTCGACGCTGAGGCGGGCGGCCAGGTCCTGCATCAGGTCGCCGACGAGGACGACGCCCTGGGTGATCCCCTCGGCGGCCAGGTTCGCGATGGCCGTCGGGGTGGGCGCGAAGGTCCAGGTTGCCAGGTGATCGGCGATGACCCGGTTGACCTCCTCGGGCATCCGCCGATCGAAGCTGCGCAGGCCGGCCTCGACGTGGGCGACCGGCAGCCGCAGCTGGGCGGCGACGATCGACCCGGCGAGCGTCGAGTTCGTGTCGCCGTAGACGATCACGACGTCGGGCCGCTGGGCGGCCAGGATCGGCTCGAGGCGGCTCAGCATGGCCGCGGTCTGCTCCGTCGCCCGCCCGCCGCCCACGCCAAGCTGGTGATCCGGCCGGACGAGGCCGAGCTCGGCAATGAACGAACCGGCCAGCGCTTCGTCGTAGTGCTGGCCGGTGTCGATGAAGACTTCGTCGTGGCGGGCCCGGAGGAGTGGTTGGAGGACCGCCGCCTTGATCAGCTGCGGTCGAGTTCCGACGACGCTGGCTATCCGCATCAGCGGGCGGCAACCTCCGCCGGCAGGCGGGTCGCGGCGGGCACGCCCACCCCGTGATAGGTGACCCGATCGGGCAGGACGATGTCGCGCAGGCTGTTGCGCCCGTCGAAGAGCACCTCGGCAGCCGGAAACTGGTCGAAATCAAGGCTCTTGAAAAGCGGATCGCCGGTCTGGGTGATGATCGCCCGGGCATCGCTGGGCGTCCCCCAGGTGTACGGGTTGGCGGCGCTGCGAGTGATCTCCGCGTCGGACAGGAGCGGGTCGTAGGCCGACACGATCGCGCCATGGAAGGCCAGTCGTTCGATGAGCGGCAACGCCCGCGAGTAGGCCAGCTCCTTGACCCCGTCGCGATAGGTCACGCCGAGCACCAGGACGGGCACGCCCTCGAGGCCGCCGAGGGCCTTCTGGATCGTCCGGATCGCCAGCCCGATCTGGCCGTCGTTGACCCGCCGGCTCAGCTCGACGAGCTCCATCTCCGGAGCCCGGCTGAGGAGGAAATGGGGATAGACCGGGATGCAGTGGCCGCCGACGCCCAGGCCGGGCTGGTGAATGTGGCTGTATGGCTGGCTGTTCGCGGCGGCGATCACTTCCTGGATATCCACCCCGACGCGATCAGCGTAGCGGGCGAACTCATTGGCCAGAGCAATGTTGACGTCACGGTAGGTCGTGTCGGCCAGCTTGCTGAACTCGGCCGCCTCCGCCGAGCTCATCAGGACCACCTCGGCATCAAGGACCGAGCCGTAGAAGGCCGCCGCCCGGGTGCCGGATTCGGGCCCCAGGCCGCCGACCAGCTTGGGGTACATCGCCAGGTTCTTGAGGGCCGAGCCGCTGTACAGGCGCTCGGGCGAGAACGCGACGAAGAAGTCGACCTCGGCACTGAGGCCGCTGACCGCCGCCAGCCTGGGCGCGAACCGGCCGCGCGTGTCGCCCACCGGGAGGGTGGTCTCGAAGATGATCAGCGAGCCCTGGTGGACGCCGGGGGCGATGGCCTCGACGGCTGCGTCCATGTAGCGGTAGTCCGGCTGCTGCTCGTCGTTGAGCATGACCGGCACGATGAGGACCACGACATCGGCGGTGGCGGCTGCGGCGGCTCCGTCGAGCGTTGCCCGCAGGCGGCCCTCGGCATGCGCCGTCGCGACCCCTTCGGTCAGGCCGGGCTCTTCGGTCACATGGTTCCGGCCGGCGTTGATCGAGTCGACGACCGACGCCTGGACGTCGACCGCGGTCACGTCCCAGCCGTGACCGGCGAACTGGACGGCCAGGGGCAGGCCCATCTTGCCGGCGCCGACGATGGTGACCCGGCCCACCGTGCCGGGCTCGCCGGTCCATGGTGAGACCGTGGTGGGTTCGGGATGGACGCAGGCCCGGGTGGGCAGCTCGATCGAGCCGCCCAGCAGGCTCGGGGCGGCCGAGGTCGGCCGACGGTTGATGGTCATGCGACGGTCAGCCTCGCGGAGAAATCGGATAGGTCGATGGGTCGGCCGGTAGCGGCGGCCTGCAGCAGGGAGGTGGCGATGGCCACGGCCCACAGGCCGTCCTCGACATCCACGACCGGCCGGCCGCCTTCGCGAACGACACGCAGGAAGGCGTCGAGCTCGGCCGCCAGGGGCTCGGCGTTGGCGACCGGCAGCTCGGCGACGTCACCGGCGAACGTCGGCGCATAGCCGGCGATCAGCTGGGGACTGCCGGCGATCGCCCGGGTGAACGTCAGGCGCTGGGTCAGGTAGTCGAGCTCGAACATCCCTTCCTCGCCGACGACCGTGAGCTGGCGCCGCTTGGCGGGCGTCAACCAGTTGACATCGAGCATGCCGGTCGCGCCGGACGGGAAGCGGAGCAGGCCGAAGAGCAGGTCCTCGTGGCTGGCGTGGATCCGCTGGGCCAGCTCGGCGTAGACCCGGTTGGGGCGCTCGCCGGCCACCCACGACAGGATGTCGGCATCGTGGGTGGCCAGGTCGATGGTCACGCCGACGTCGCGGATGCGGGCCGGGAACGGGCCGGCCCGCCGGCTGGCGATTGCATAGATCGTGCTCAGCCAGCCTTCCCCAAGGAGCCGCCCGAGCTCGAGGACGGCCGGATTGAACCGCTCCACGTGGCCAACCTGGACGGGCACGCCCCGCAGACGGGCAGCGACAAGGATCTCGAGTCCCTCGTCGATCGTGGCGGCCAGGGGCTTCTCGATGAGCACCGCAAGGCCCCGATCGATCGCGGCCAGGGCCAGCGCCCGGTGGCTGGTGGTGGGGGCCGCCAGGACGACGGCGTCCAGGTCCGCCTCGGCGATCATCGCCAGGGGCTCGGAGAATCCGAGGGCATCCGGCCCGTCACCGCCGGCGGTGGCGGCCGCCAGGACATCGGCGATCGGATCGGCAACGGCGACAAGGCGACAGCCCGGCCGGTCGCGCAGGACGCGGAGGTGGTTGCGGCCCATGGAGCCCAACCCGGCAAGCCCCACGCGGAGCTCGCGCTCCGAGCCGGCCGGCCGCCAGGGATCGACCATCAGGCGACGGTCTCCACGCGGGCTCCGGCGTGGCGCCCCACCGAGGCCCGGACGGCCTCGATCACCTGTGCCTGCTCGGCATCCGTCAGGCCCGGGAACATCGGCAGGGCCAGCGTCCGGGCCGCTGCCGCGTCGGTCATCGGCAGGTCTGCGTGGAGCCCTCGCTCCATGATGTACGGCTGGCGATGGACCGGGATCGGGTAGTAGATGTCGGCACCGACGCCCGCCTCGCGCAGGTCCGCGACGACCTTGTCGCGCTCCTCGCCCACGTTGAGCGTGTACTGGTGGAAGACGTGGGTCCGCCCGTCGGGCGTCACCGGCGTTCCGATCGGCAGGTCGGCGAAGGCACGGTCGTAGGCGGTCGCGATCTCCTGCCGGCGGCCCGTGTTCCGGTCGAGCTTGGCCAGCTGGACCAGGCCGATGGCCGCGTTGAGGTCCGTCATCCGGTAGTTGTAGCCGAGCATCTCGAACTGGTAGCGGGCACGCATCCCCTGGTTCCGGTAGAGCCGCAGCCAGTCGGCCAGCCGGTCGTCGTCGGTGGTGACGAAGCCGCCTTCGCCGGTGGTCAGGTTCTTGGTGGCGTACAGGCTGAAGGCGCTCGGCCCAAAGCTGCCGGCCTTTCGGCCGCGGAACGTTGCGCCGTGCGCCTGGCAGGCATCCTCGACCACGGTCAGGCCGTGGCGGTCGGCCAGCGCCTGGATCATGTCCATGTCGGCAACCAGGCCGAAGAGGTGGACCGGCACGATGGCCCGCGTCCGGGGCGTGATCGCCGCCTCGATCCGGGCCGCATCGATCAGGTAGGTATCGGGCTCGATGTCGACGAAGACCGGCACCGCCCCGGTGGAGAGGATCGCGTTCGCCGTGGCCGCGAACGTGTGCGAGACGGTGATCACCTCGTCGCCCGGGACCAGCCCGATCCCGCTGAAGATGGCCATCAAGGCGAGCGTGCCGTTGCTCATGGCGATCGCGTGCTTGACGCCGCAATAGTCTGCCCAGCGGCTTTCGAGCTCGGCGACCCGCTTGCCCTGGGCGAGCATGCCCGAGCGCAGGACCTCGCTGACGGCGACGACCTCTTCCTCACCGATATCAGGGCGGGCGATCGGGATCATGCTCGGGCTCCTTGGTGCAGTCCGACTCGCTCGATGAGCGTGTCGCCATCCGGGTTGTAGCGATAGGTCCGTCCGCAGGCCGGGCAGGCCAGGGCGGGATTGGTGGAGTACGCAGCCGGCTCGGCGGGCGCCTTGCGGCCCTCGGAATCGAGCAACCGGCCGCCGCAGGCGCAGACCCAGCCAATCCGATGGGCCGGGCTGCCGGCCATGAGGGCAAAATCCGCAACGTCACGGGTGACGATGCCCCCGGCCCCGATCGTGGCGAAGCGACCTACCGTGATCCCGGCCACGACCACTGCACCGGCGCCGATCGAGCAGCCGGTGCGCAGCAGGATCGGCGAGACCGTCCAGTCGTCGGCGCGAGCCAGCTCGCCCGTCGCCGTGATGGCGCGCGGGTAGCGGTCGTTGGTGAGGATCGCGTTGGGCCCGATGAACACGCCGTCCTCGACCGTGACGCCGTGGTAGATCAGGGCCAGGTTCTGGACCTTGACCCGGTTGCCCAGGACGACCCCCTCGTCGATGAAGGCGTCCCGGCCGATCACGCATTCCGAGCCGATTCGGGCTCCGCTGCGGACCTGGGCGCGATGCCAGATGCTGGTGCCCGGACCGACTACGACGTCCGCCTCAAGATCGGCCGACGGGTGCACACGGGCTGATGGATCAATCACGGTCGGTGCGCTACTCAGCGCCGACGGCCACGGAGGATGGTCATCACGACGCCAGCCGCGGCCCCGAATGCAAGCGCGCCGCGCCAGTCGAACAGCGTCCGGACATCGCCGTCGACACGGGCAGCAAGGACAACCCCGGCACCCGAGTTCGGGCCGAAATGGACCCGATTGGCGATGAGCGTCCGCACGCCCGCCTGCTCGAAGCGGGCATCCCGGGCGATCACCGCGCCGACGACGCCCTGGCGCAGGTCGAGCTGATCCGTCATCGCGGCGCCGATGCCGCCGAGCTCCACGGACAGCCGTTCCGCCCGGACGGCCCCGACGCCACCCTGGGTGACGGCAACATCCGTTGCGCGGACGGCACCGAGCCCGCCCTGCTTGATCGTCAGCTGGGCCTCCTCCGGGGGGAGCGCCTCGACGACGACCGGCACCGCCACCGGGCGCCGCAGCCCCTCGGGAGGCTTCGAAGCCGGCGTCGTGCGCGGCCGGCTGGCCGTCTTGGTGGAGGCCGCAGCAGGTGTCTTGCGGGCGGCGGCGGCCGGGCTCTTGCTGGCGGCTGGGTCATCGCTCGCCGGGCCGGCGGAGCGCTTTGGTCGAGCGTCAGTCTGGTCAGTCATGGTGTCTCTCCGGTTGTGTTCGCCAAGCCTACCTGTGTTGGGCCCGTTTCGGGTCCGATCAGGCGTCCCTCCGGTGCTCCTGGGCAACTTCGGCTATTCTCCGGCGCGTGATCGGTTGGCATCGCCAGTATCGGCACGTTGGACTGGCGATCGCCGTGGCGGTCCTGCTGGGGGCCTGTTCGCCGACGACGCCCGTTCCGTCCGGTCCCACGGCGGTCAGCCCGAGCACCTCCCCGGGGAGCAGCGGGCCTGCGGGCCTGGCCAGCAGCCCGAGTCTCCCACCGGCCACCAGCCCAGCCCCATCGCCGAGTCCCAGCCCCAGTCCGGTCCTCGTGCCCTCGCCGCTCGATGGTGAGCTGGTCAGCCCGGCCGCCGCCGCGCTCCATCCGATCGCGGTGATGATCGACGACCTCAGCCCGGCCCGGCCGCAATCCGGCTTCAGCTCGGCCTCGATCGTCTTCCAGGCGCCGGCCGAGGGCGGCATTCCGCGCTACATGGCCATCTTCTCGGACTCGGTGCCCAAGGACGTGGGCCCGGTGCGCAGTGCTCGCTACTACTTCCTCGCCTGGGCGTCCGAGTACAAGGCGATGTACGTCCATGCCGGTGGCTCGCCCCAGGCCCTCACCGCCCTGCGCGCGTCGGGCAACGGCCAGCTCGTATTCAACGCCGATGAGTTCCGCTACGGGCCCTACTTCCGGCGCACGACCCGCGCGCCACCCCACAACCTGTATACGACCGGTGCGCAGTTGCGCCACCTGGCGGCCCTCGTCAAGGCGACGGCGCCGCCCAAGCCTCTCTGGCAGTTCAATCCGCCGATCCCGCTGGACGAGCGGCCGGTGGGCGGGACGATCTCGTTCGCCTATCCCCAGAACGCGATCAAGTACGCATACAGCCGCTCGACGAATACGTACCTGCGCACCGTGAGCGTCGAGGGCGCCCAGCACGACGCGTCGAACAAGGTGCGCATCGCGCCGACGAACGTGATCGTGATGTGGATGAAGTTCGGGCCACTCAACGACGGCGAGCCAAAGAAGCACCGCCTCGAGGCCACGATCATCGGCAGCGGACCGGCCTGGATCTCGCAGAACGGACACACCATCAAGGGCACCTGGCGCAAGAAGACGACCAGCGGCCCGACCCTCTTCTACGACTCGGCCGGACACCAGGTCAGCCTCACCGTGGGCCAGACGTTCGTGAACGTCGTGACCTGGGGGACGCCGATCACGATCAAGGCCGGCGCCCCCGCTCCGCCCCGCGACGGGGGTCCGTAGGCGCGCGACCCGGCTCGCCGTCCCCGAACCACGGTCCGCAATCAGATCCCGGACGTCAGATCCCGGTGACCTCGTCCTCCGGTGAACGGCGGGCACCAACGTCCGTGTAGACGATCCGCGTCGCGCGGGCCACATCGCCCCAGGTCCGCCGCCTGGGGCCGGTCCTGGTCATGGCCTCAGCCCGCAGCCGGGCCCACAGGCTCTCATCGGTCCACCCGGCGAGGATGGCCGCGGCCAGCCGGTCCGGGTCGCCCGGCTCGACCAGGATGCCCGCTCCGCCCACGATCTCGGGCAACGCGCCCACGGCGCTGGCGATGACCGGCGTACCGGCCGCCAGGGCCTCGATCGCGGCCAGCCCGGCTGACTCGCTGATCGACGGCAGGATCGCCGCACGGGCTCCCGC
The DNA here is from genome assembly GCA_041691435.1 of Chloroflexota bacterium. Lineage (GTDB taxonomy): Bacteria > Chloroflexota > Limnocylindria > Limnocylindrales > CSP1-4 > Palsa-1033. Next base: position 3,241 of record JBEPUS010000010.1, on the reverse strand, counting down.
GACGAGACCCGCCAGTCGATTCACGTCGAGGGCCGGCGCATACGCCAGGAGCTCGCCGACGCCCTGCCGGGCCGTCGCCCTGGCCAGCGCTGCCCGATCGTCGGGCGAGGCGCCGATCAGCAGGATCCGGGGCGGCCAGGAGATGGCCGGATCGAGGCCGGCTGGGCGTCCGTCTCCGGCCAGCCTGCCCAGTGCCCCGATCAGCGACCCAAGGTCCTGGCGGGCGTCATAGCGGCCCGTGTAGACCAGGTAGCGGTCAGGCAGGCCGAGCCGCTCCCGGTCGGAGCGTGGATCCGGGGCCGGGCTGGCGGCTGAACCGGCCGGCGCCCCGCGCCCGCCTTGGCGCAGGATCCGGTCGCGGATCGGTTGAAATGCCGCCCGGGCCGCGAGAGGCACGACCACGATCCGCTCCGGCCTGACGTGCAGGAGCTTGCGAACGGCCGCGGCGGTGGCGTCCGTGCCCACGATCACCGCGGCCGCGTCGCGCAGGATCCGCCCGCGCAGATGCTGGCCGAAGGCAGCCGCGGGACTGCGCTGGTAGACGCTGGGCATCTCCCACGGCGCCAGGTCGAGGAGGGTCACCACGACGGGCAACCCGGAGGCGATCGGGATGGCCCCGGCGGCGGTGTGGAAGACGGCCCCGGCGGCCCCGCCCTGCTCGGCCCACCATGCCGAGCCAATCGACGCGCCGCGCAGCAGGAAGGGGTCCACCGAGAGCGCGCCGGATCGGAGCAGGTGGCTGGGCGGCATCCGGCGCCGGGCGGCCACGTCGAGATTCTCGAATGCCTGGGTGGGATCGGGCCGGTGCAGCCCGACGAGGAAGGCGAACGACTCGCCGTCGATCGGATCGGCGTCATAGGCCGCGAGCAGCTCGCCCAGGTAGAGCGCGGTGGTTGGACCCCGGGCCGGGTCCGCCAGCGGTCGCGCGTCCATCACGACACGCAGCCCGAGCGGGTCTGGACTCATCCCCTGCCCGCGACTGCCGGTCACACCTCGGGGCGCACCGGGTGCGGGCCCCGCCCGCGGAGCTCATCCCAGCGCAGCTGGATGACGACGACCAGGGCCTCGCCGATGATCCGCTTGGACATCTTCGACTGGCCCAGCCGGCGATCGCGAAACGTGATCGGGACCTCCCGGATTCGCGCCCCCAGGCGGCTCGCCCGGAAGGTCATCTCGATCTGGAAGACGTAGCCTCCGGCGTGGATCCCGTCGAAGGGGATGGTCGCCAGGGTGGTGGCCCGCCAGGCCTTGAAGCCGCCGGTCAGGTCGTGTGGGCCCAGGCGCAGCATCGTCCGGGCGAAGAGGCTGCCGCCCCGGGAGATGACCCGCCGGCCGGTCCCCCAGTCCACGACGCCACCGCCCGCGACGTAGCGCGAACCGATGACCAGGTCGGCTGTATCGCTGGCGAGCGGCTCGATCAACGCGGGCAGGCTAGTGGGATCGTGCGACCAGTCGGCGTCCATCTGGACGATCACCTCGGCGCCGCCGTCGAGCGCCACCTGGAAGCCGTCGAGATAGGCTCGGCCCAGGCCCTGCTTGGCCCGCCGGTGCCGAACCCGGATCCGCGCGTCAGCGGCCGCAAGCCCGTCGGCCAGCCGGCCCGTGCCATCGGGTGAGCCGTCGTCGACGATGAGCAGGGTGGCCGCCGGCACCTGGGCGAGGACCGCCGCGGCGATCCCGGGCAGGTTCTCGGCCTCGTTGTAGGTCGGCATGATGACCCAGGTCCCGGGTCGCGGTTCGGACGCCATGGCGGCCAGTGTAGGGCTCCAGCCCTCGATGATCAGCGCGCGCCAGCCCTCGATGATCAGCGCCCGCCAGCGGCGCCCTCGACGGTCAGCGCGCCTGCACGCCTGCCGACCGGATCAGGATCGAGCCGCCGAAGCCGCGGGCCGGCGAGCCGACGCCGGTCAGGTTGACCTGCCCATACGGCGAGGGGATCGGCGCGTTCACGACCGCGTCCGTCGCGAGGGTCATGTCGCCGCTGATCGCCCGGTTGAAATGCTCATTGCCGGTGGCGTGCGGGTTCGTGTCGAGCTGGACCGTGGCCCAGCTGTTGCGCACCGAGGTCCACGACTGCACGTTGTGATTGAAGTTCTGGGCAGCCTGCCAGAGGGCATTGATCGACTGGTGGGTGGTGAACAGGCCCTGGACATACCAGCCCGCCTCGTTCGAGTACGGCTCGGAGATGACGGCCCGCGCTCCGGTCTGCAACCAGCCCGCACCCATGTTGTCGACGCGCTGCTCGGCCACGGTCAGGGTTGGTGCCGGGTTCTGGGATTCCGAGTTGCCCGCCGAGTAGCACAGGTGGCCAAGGATCACGACGGCATTGGGGGCGAGCGTGATGTCGTTCTTGAGGAACGTCGCGCCGTAGTACTTGACATTCGAGTTGCCGGCGCCGGCGGCCGCATTCAGCCCGAGGCCGTCCTTGGTGTTCTCCTGGAACGGCTTGTACGGGCTCGGCCAGCCATTGCCGTGGCCGAAATAGACCACGATCGATGCGCCCTGGAGGGCCGGCTCCACGACGGCCCAGGTGGCGTTGGGCGAGTAGAGAGTGACGACGTTCGAGCTGTACTGGCGGGCGACCGCCGCGGTGGCGTTCGCGTCCGAGACGTACGACGCGGTGCTGCCCTCGACCGGGCCGACGATGATCACGACCTTGGAGCTCGACAGGCTCGCTGCGGAGGCCGCCGGGACGGCCACGCCCAGGGCGACGAGGCAGGCGAGGGAGAGGGAGCCGAGCAGCTTGCGCAATGAAATCTCCGGGCTTCCGTCGACCAGCCAGGCAACGCCTGCGATCCAGTCGGTGGAGGGCGATCCCAGACTCCCGGATGGGATCGCCTCAGCTCAATGCCGACATGGTCCCGGACCCTGATGGCCCCTACGTCCGAGCGGTTGGTTGGTGCGGCGCAGTGGGGCCGATTGCGGTGGGCTCCACGGCGGTGGCAGCGTCTCGGCGCGCACCACCACCGGCGACGTTCATGGGGCGCCGGTGCACCGGCTCAGGCGCGCAGGCTCGCGACGAGTGTGGCCAGCGTGGGATTGTGGAGGTCGCGCTCGGACACGATCGGGCGGCCGTCCGCGGTCGGGCAGGCCGGCCAGGTGACGGCCACGGCGGGATCGTCCCAGGCGAAGCCGAGCTCGTCCGAGCCGTCGTATTCGTTCGTCACGAGGTAGATCAGCTCGAGGGGCTCCAGGGCCAGGAAGCCGTGGGCCACGCCCGTGGGAATCGTGACCGTCGCGT
>JBEPUS010000009.1:0-31441 GCA_041691435.1 Chloroflexota bacterium | reverse complement strand
CATTTGTCAACAACGTCCCTAAGGACGACAGCTAGGGGCGAAGGACCAGCGTGGCCAGCCTGTTCATCGACGGCGAGTGGACTGCCGGATCGTCCGGCGAGACGAGCTCCGTCATCGCGCCATTCGACGGCAGCGAGATCGAGCGGGTCGACGTTGCGTCGGATGGCGACGTCCAGCGGGCGATCGCTGCCGCGCGGCGGGCCTTCGACGCCGGGGAATGGCCGCAGACGCCGGCACCGGAGCGGGGCGCGATCCTGAACCGGATCGCGGATCTCCTGGAGCGCGACGCCGAGGAGATCGCCGGCACCGAGACGCGCAACACCGGCAAGGCGCTCCGCGAGGGCCGCTACGACGTGGCCGACGTGGTCAAGGTCTTCCGCTACTACGCCGGCCTGGCCGACAAGGACGCGGGGCGGCTCGTTGCAACTGGCTCACGCGAGGCCCTCAGCCGGATCGTCTACGAGCCCGTGGGTGTCTGCGCCCTCATCGGGCCGTGGAACTACCCGCTCCTCCAGGTCGCCTGGAAGGTGGCGCCGGCGATCGCTGCGGGCGACACGTTCGTCGTCAAGCCCGCCTCGGTCACGCCGCTCACGGCCATCCATCTCATGCACGTCCTCCAGGACGTGGGCCTGCCGAAGGCCGTTGCGAACCTAGTCCTGGGGCCCGGCGACCGGGTGGGCCAGGCGCTCGCCGAGAGCGCCGACGTCGACTTCATCTCCCTGACCGGCGGCATCGATGCCGGTCGAAAGATCATGCGTGCGGCTGCCGGGAACATGAAGAAGGTCGCCTTCGAGCTCGGGGGCAAGAGTCCCAACATCATCTTCGACGACGCCGATTTCGAGACCGTCGTCGACTACGCACTGACCGCTGCGTTCGTCCACTCCGGGCAGGTCTGCTCGGCCGGCACGCGCGCGCTCGTGCAGGACACGATCTACGACCAATTCGTGGCCGAGGTCGCGAAACGGACGGAGAAGATTCGCCTGGGCGACGGGTTCGACGAGACCACCGAGGCTGGACCGCTCATCAGCGCGGAACACCGCGGCAAGGTGGAGCGCTACATCCAGATCGGCCTGGCGGAGGGTGCACGGCTGGTCGCCGGCGGCTCGCGACCCACCGAAGCGCACCTCCAGCACGGCTTCTTCGTCCGGCCGACCGTCTTCGCCGATTGCAACCGCTCGATGCGCGTGGTTCGCGAGGAGATCTTTGGTCCCGTCCTGACGATCGAGAAGTTCCACACCGAGGACGAGGCGGTGGAGTCCGGCAACGACACCACGTACGGCCTGGCCGGTGCGGTCTGGACCGCCGACGCCGGTCGCGCCCAGCGCGTCGCCGGCCGCCTGCGCCACGGGACGATCTGGATCAACGACTACCACCCATACCTGCCGCAGGCGGAGTGGGGTGGCTTCAAGCAGTCGGGTATCGGCCGCGAGCTCGGGCCCACCGGTCTCGACGAGTATCGCGAGGCCAAGCACATCTACCAGAACACGACGCCCGGGCCGTCCCGCTGGTTCGGCGGCTAGCCCGGGCGGCGATTACTCGGAGAGAATCTGCGCGTGGCCCGGTGCTGCGCGTGGCCCGGCGCGTTCTTCGCACGAGAACAAATGCGTGAACTAGTCGTCGGACTGGGCTCCATCGGACCGTCGCTGGCTCGATTCGTTCTCGGGGCGAGAACAAAACCCTGATTGGGGGCATTGCGCTACTTCTCGGGTCGCCGAATCGAGCGATTTGTTCTCTGCGGGAGAACGCCTGCTCCGTGATGCCCCGGCCGACCCATGAGCCCAGGCAAAAAATCCGGTGGGCAGGCTCGTCGCCCACCCACCGGATCCTTGGGCAGCGGTTACTCCGAGGGGATCTCCGCGTGGATCGCATCGAGGTCGACGCCCTGGGAGCGTCGATAGAGGCGGGCCACAATCCAGACGAGGGCCCCGAGGCCGTACACCACGGCCAGGAACTCGATCGACTGGGAGTTGCCAGTACCGATGCCATACAGACTGTTGGACAGCCACTCGTAGACCACCCAGCCGAGGAAGATCGTCGTGATCGCCCCGGCGATGCTGATCAACGGCAGGCCGGCCAGCTTGTAGCGGGCGATCGGCGACTTGTTGTAGAGGTCTGGCTTCCACCAGGGCAGGATGGTCGCCGCGAACGATGTCCCGAAGAATGTCACCGCGATGACCAGGGAAGCATCAAGGGTGAGTGCCGAAAAGCCCGCCTGGTAGGCGTACAGCCACGACAGGATCACGCCCGGGACCATGATCAGCAGGAGCGCGATCCATGGGACGCCCCGATCCGAGACGCGCGCCGCCGCCTCGGGCAGGACCCTGTCGAAGGCGGCCGCAAAGATCATCCGGGTGGACGACAGCCAGAGCGTGCCCGCCCAGCCGACGAACCAGGCGCCAAAGAGGACCACGATGATGATCTGGACGAAGCGGCTGTCGATCAGGAACGAGACCAGCAGCGGCGGATAGCCCCAGATCGGCAGCGTCGGAGCCGCGCTCACATAGCCATAGGCGTTATTGATGAAGTTGTCGTTCGTCGCGTTGAAGAAGTCCCAGCCGAAGGCCTTGGCCGCGAGGAGCACGAACACGACAGCGAGGCCGATGGTGACCCACAGGCCACCGAGCATCCCTCGGAGGACCTTCTTGAAGTCGCCCGCTCCACGCACTTCTCCGTACAGCGTGGCGCCCCAGTTCGGATAGAGGATCCAGAACATCATCAGGGGTAGCAGCAGGAAGGTGTCGCCGCTCAGGCCGAAGTCGAGTGGCGAGCCGCCCGGCGTGAAGGCGTCGTTGGCGACGGCGTTGGCGATCGTCGCGTCGTAGGCGCCTGAGACACCGAAGAGGCTCTGGCTGGCCTTGTCGAAGGCTGCGTGGAAGGTGTCCTGTGAGGAGATGAGCATGAGCACGAACATGACTGCCAGGATGGCCAGGCCGATCCAGATGCACCAGCGCTGGACGCGGGCGTAGCCGGCCATGCCAAGGGCCACAGCGCCTGACGCGATGACGATCGTAAACAGGGAGATGGCGAATGTCCCGTTGTTGGACGCGAAGAACGTCGAGCCGTCCGCCCAGCCAAGCAACGCGACCAGCGGCTGGACCACCTCGATCTTGAGGATGAAGCCGTAGATCGGCGCCCAGAGAGCGAGGATGAACCACCAGCCAGTGGCGGACAGGACGAAGCCGATGCCACCGCGCTTCCAGCCGAGCGCGGCCCCGCCGACGACGCCCAATGCGCCACCCACGAGGGCGCCGGCACCGCTCAGCCCGAACGCCTGTGCCGCCAGGTAGACAGTGAAGCCACCAACGATCGCGCCAAGCAAAGCGCCCGGGATCCCGTCGAGGATCCGGGTCTGCCAGACGTAGTCGCCGCCGGCTCGCGGCATGACCGCGATCAAGCCCGCATAGGTGATGCACAGGAAGGTCATCACCACCCCGGACAGGAGCAGCGCCGACAGCACCGAGCCCTTCGGGACGAAGGCAAAGACGGCCAGGCTGTAGAACATGCCCAGGGTGACCAGGTTCACCGACATGAACGAGTAGCCGAAGGCGTCGAATCCGGACCAGCCCTTGACCAGGCCGGTCGCGTTGCGCAGGAACAGCGCCGGTGTTTCGCGACTGACTGAACTCATGCTCCCCTCTCTCTCTTTCGTCTCCATCCCCCAACCGGAAGAACCCACCGATCGAAAAAGGTCAGCCGTTGATCAGCAGATAGCGCTTCACCGATCCCTTCTTCGTGTCCAGGTCGACGATCGCCGCCTGGAGCACGCCGTCCTCGTAGGTGCTGCCCGGGTTCACGGCGAGCGTCCGGCCGAGCTTCACCGCGCCACGGCCTTCGTGGATGTGCCCGTGCAACGAGAGCACAGGTCCGTAGTGCAGGATCGCGTCGCGGACCGCGTGCGAGCCGACCGGGATCAGCGCCTGGCCGCCCGACACGTAGTTCATGGCGGCGTCGAGCTTCGGCGCGTTGTCGAGGTTCGAGCCGTACGGCGGGACGTGGAAGTTGAAGATCGCCCGATGCGGGTCGGGCGCCGCCTGGACGAGCTCGTCGATCTTGACGCGGAGCTGATCCTCGGGCAGCTCCCGGAAGGTGTTCCAGGGTGTCGGGTTCGTCCAGCCCGTGGAGATCATCGTCAACCCTTCGAGGTCGATCGGGACTCCTTCGCCGAGGATCGCGGAGCCGGCCCGCTCGATGATCTCGTCAATCTCGAACATGTCGTCGTTCGCGGGCGAGACGATGCAGCGGATCTGCGAGGCGCGCAGCTTCTCATCGGCGATCGCCATCCAGCGTTCGACACCGTGAACGATCTCGGCCTTGAAGCGCGCGTCGACCAGGCTCGGGTCGGTGGCCCACGCGTCCACTTCCTCGCGGCTGAGGCGGATCGGGTAGTAGCCCCGGTCGGCGATGCGCTTCTCCATCGCGACGACCTCGGCCTCGGTCGTGAGGGTCAGCTTCTGGTCCTGGAGGGTCAGCTCCCAGGCGTTGCCATTGGCCACGATCGGAACCATGGCCTTGCCGGTCATGTCGCCGCCCATGATCAGGACATCGGCCTTGTGGAACGTCCCGGCGTTGAGGAACTTGCGCCAGCAGATGTCCGAGCCGTGGACGTCGGTCGCGTAGAAGATCCTCATCGGAGGTGTGCCCAACCTCGTCAGTCTCAGCGTGCCAGACGGCAGGCTCGAACGGCAGTATAGGGGCGAGTCAAGCCCGCCTCGACCCGAAACTGCGCCTGCTGGTCCGCCCGCTCCCGAAGGGCTGAGGGAGGCCAGACAAGGCTGGGCGGTGATGGCTGCCTGCTATCGTGGCGGCATGGACACGGCCGTGCGATCCGAGCTCGCGCCGGGTGCGACCAACGGCGATGTGCCCGGCGAGTCGCAGCCGATCGAGTCGGAGCCAATCAACGTCCGCTGGCTCGGTCGCGTCGACTACCGCGCGGCGTGGGCCCTGCAGCGCGAGCTTGTCGATGCCCGGGTCGCCGGAGCCATCAAGGACCAGCTCCTCCTCCTCGAGCATCCGGCCGTCCTGACCCTGGGCCGGCAGGCCGACGAGCAGTTTGTCCGGGCGACCCCCGAGCACCTCGCCGAGCGGGGCATCGAGCTGATCCGTGTCGAGCGCGGCGGTGAGGTCACCTATCACGGACCGGGCCAGCTCGTCGCCTACCCGATCCTTGCCCTGGCCCGACGTGGGCTGCTGGTCCGCCCGCTCGTCCGGGCACTCGAGGCGTCGCTGGCGGAGACCTGTGCCCAGCTGGGTGTCGACGCCGGACCGCGCGCCGGCCACCCCGGCTGCTGGGTGGATCCCGACGGCCTGCGACCGCGCAAGATCGGCGCGCTGGGACTGCGCATTGAACGGGGTGTCTGCTTCCACGGCATTGCCCTGAACATCAACCCGGCGATGACCGACTTCGACCTGCTGGACGCGTGCGGACTGCCCGGCGTGATCTCGACCTCGATCGCCACCGAGCTGGGACGAGCGGACGAGCCGCCGTCGACCGCGGCCGTGGCCCGGGCAGGGTCGATCTTCGCCCAGGCTCTCGGCCGTCACCTCGGCACGGAGCTGGCCGGCGCCCTGCCGGCCTGACCGCCCGCATGGCCGCCGGCCTGTTCGAGCTCCGCCGCGACGCGATCACCGGCTGGTGGGTCGCGACGGTGGTCGATCGCGCCTTCCATCGTGATCGCTTCGCCCGGGCGGCCGAGCCCGTGGGCCAGGAGGACGGCTGCCAGAACTGCCGCGAGCCGAAAGGCGACGGCGTCCGCCTGCGGATCCTCAAGGACTTTGCCTTCCACGTCGTGGGTACCGAGGCCGACGCCCGCGTGCTGGACCGGAGCCTGGTCCAGGTGGCGATCGAGCAGGCCCGGGCATCGGGCAGCTGGCGAACCGTGGTCGCTCCGCCGGGCGAGCATCGGCCGTTGCAGGCGGTGGGTGACGAGATGATTGGAGCGATGCTCCGGCTCTGCCGCGATGCCATCGCCGAATCGAATCGGGCCGGCCAGACGGCCTACGTCCAGGTGGTCCAGAACTGGGGAGCCCAGGCGGGCGCGCGCACCGACCATCTCTGCCTTGACCTGTACGACCTGCCCCAGGTCCCGCACCGGGTTGCCGAGGAGATCGGTGGGGCGGCCCGCTTCGTCATTCGGGAAGGGGAGTGTCCCTTCTGCCGGCTCGTCCGGGACGAGGTGGCGCGGCCCGAGCGGCTGTTATGGGCCGATGCGTCCAGCGTCGCCTTCGCACCCTACGCATCGCGCTCGCCATTCGAGGCCTGGATCATCCCCCGGGCTCACGCCGCCGACTTCGGCCGGGCGAGCGACGCCGACCTGCTGGCGACCGCCGAGGCGCTGCGCCGGGTCCTTGGCCTGCTGGCCGCCCTCGACGGACCGCCCCACAACCTCGTCCTGCATACCGCCCCACTGCGCGAGCGGATCGACGGGACCTACCACTGGCATTGGGAGATCCACCCCCGGCTTCGGGAGATCGCCGGTCTCGAGCTCGGCACCGGCCTGCCGGTCAATCCGGTTTCGCCGGAGGACGCGGTCGAGGAGCTGCTTCGGTCGGCTCGTGTTCCGCGGGCCTGACGAGGACCCGATGAGCACCCGCCGTCACATGGCCCCGGCCGCGCCCGTCATTCGCCCGTGGACCAGATCGGCCAGCTTGCCCAACTCAGCCGTCCGGCGGAGCGCGCCTTGACCGGATCGCCTGCCCGCACGTCCGCCGACGTGTTCGTCGAGGAGCTCTTCCAGAAGCACCACGGCGAGATCTATGCGTACCTGGTCCGGATGCTGCGAGATTCCGAGCTCGCGGCTGACTTGACCCAGGACGCCTTCATCAAGGCCTACCGCGCCCACGCCACGCTCGAGGACCCGGCCCATGCCCGGGCCTGGCTATACCAGATTGCCCACCGTGTCGCCCTTGACGAGATTCGCCGGCGCAAGATCGTGCGCTTCCTGCCCTGGACGGGGGAGTCCCACGGTACCGCACCGTCGGCTGAGCACATCGCGCTGGAAGGCCGCCTGTCCGGCGATCTCCAGCGAGCACTTGCCCGGATTCCCGAGCGTCAGCGAGCGGCCCTGTTGCTGGCCGAGCTCCACGATCTGACCGGCCTGGAGCTGGCCGAGGCGCTCGGCGTCAGCCATGTCGCCGCGCGGGCCCTGTTGACCCGAGCACGCGACAGCCTGCGCCGTGAGCTGACCGCGGAGCGCGATGCCGAGGCCGCAGATGAGCGTTCGCGGCAGGCCGATCGGCGGACGCCGCGATGACCGATCCCATGACCCACGACCGAGCCCGGCGGCTCGCAGCGGTTCGGCTCGACCTGGACCTTCCGCCCGGCGATGAGGCCGCGCTCGAGGCACATCTCGAGGGCTGCGCCGACTGCCGAGCCAGCGCCGAAGGCTATGCAGCCGATCGACTCGCGCTGCGTGCGCTGCCACCGATTGAACCGCCCCGCGACCTGTGGGCCCGGACGAGCGTCGCCCTCGAGCGTGAGCACGCTCGGCATCCGCGCGGGGCCACCCGTGCGCCGCGGCGCTGGGGGACCATCGCCATGTTCGGCGGCGGCGTCGCACTCGTCCTCGTGATCGCCCTCGTCGGCCCCGGCCTGTTGGCCGGAACGACGGCGACCCCAGGACCAATCGCCTTCGCCTCCCAGCCGGCCGGACCGGCTGCTTCGTCTGCACCCGTGGTCACCCCGATCTCCGTGCCCACGTCCCAGGTGACCTGGGTCGTGACCAAGGCCAGGGGCGGGCTGTCGATCGTGACCGCGAACGTCAACAAGGTCTGCCCGACCGGCGACGAGCCCGACTGCGCGCCGCTCGCCGGCCTCTCGCAAAGCCTCGCCAGCCTGCCCACCGTACCCAGCTCGCTGGTCCGCTCACCCTCGAACGCAGGCCAGGCCGTGGCCATCGGGCCGGCTCCCGACAATCACGGCACGACGCTGTTCGTCATGGTGGTCCCTGCCTTGACGTCAAGCCCGCTGCCCGGTTCGTCCGTGCCGCCCACGGCGAGCGGCCTGCCGACCGTCAGCCCCACACGCACACCCACACCCAGCTCAGCGATCGGCACGAGTGCGCCACCGACGGCGGTCGCGCCACCGTCGGCCGGCACTTCGCCGGTTCCCACGCCGAGCCCGCGTCTGGCGACTGCGTCCCCGGTCGTCAGCCCGCCGCCGCCCGGCAGCCCGGCCCCGTCCGCTGCGGCGACCCTGGCGATCCTGAGCAATGTCACGCTGGCCGGTGACCAGGCGGCCTACAGCATCGATGGCCAGTGGTTCGCCTTTTCCGCCCAGCCCGCCGGAACGACCATTGGCCCCGACGTCTATGTCTGGCGCGCCGGCTGGCCGGCAGCCCAGCCGATCACCTCGGATCACGGTTCGGTCTTCTCGGGTTGGATCGACGGACAGATCCTGGCGAGCCGGGCCGTTCCCACGGCAGCCGCAGGCAGCCAAACGCCGGCCGGATCGGGCGCGCCCAGTGCCAGTCCCACCAACGGCGCAGCCAGCCCTGTGGGAGCCTCGCCAGCAGCGCCGGCCGCGGGCTCCACGCAGTCGGCCGGCCCCTCCCCGGCCGCCACGGCCGGAGACCAGGCCGGACAGAGCCCGGCCCAGGACACCCAGGCGACGCCCGCCGCCTACCTGATCGATCCGGCCACGGGCTCGGCAACCCGGATTGCCGGCCTCGACGGCTGGCGCCCGGTGGTTGATCCGGCCGGTCGATGGGTTGCCTATTGGTCCGGCACGCTGAGCTTCGATGCCCCGAGCGGCGCCTGGCGTCCCTTCCATGGCGGGCTCCAGGTTGCCAGCTGGCCGGCGATCCTCGCGGCCAGCGACGCCACGACGGGCGCCGCCCTTGCCCATCCGCTGCCGCTCGCCGTAGCGACCGACTGGGATCTCCGCTGGGACCCGACCGGCGAGCACCTCGGGGTGTGGATCGCCGACGCCAACAATCCCGGCCTGGGCAGCCTCAGCCTGCTGACGATCGACCAGGCCTCCGGTGCCACCAGCTCGACACCCCCGGCGCTCCTTCTCGATACCCCGGCGCTGCGCGGCTTCGCCCTGCGCGACAGCCAGCTCGTGTGGGCCACTCCGCCCGGCCAGGATGGCACTGGCAGCCGTCTGTCCGTCCTCGCCTGGGTCGGCGCCAACGCCGGCAAGACGTCGGTCCAGCCACTCGACAGCGGGGCCCTGATCGTCGTTCCGTGATGCCCGTGGGCTGACGACCCGCTGGTCCGCCTGGTGCCTCACTTGGTGCGACCGATGGGCCAAATGGGTTGTCCGGTTCAGCGAATCGGGCTATCCTGCAGGGAGTGCGACTCAAGTTTGTCGCGTGCGCCGTGCTCAGCGCCGCGCTCGCACTGGTCGCCGCACCGGGTTTGGTTGGCTCGCGTTCCCCCAGTCCAGTACGTGCCATCGAAGCCGCGGCGTTCCAGCCTTTGCTCAGCGACGCGTCAGGCGAAACCACATCTGTGGTGGCGTCGGCCGATCCCGCCCTGCGCTCCGCAAATGCGCTCGATGGCTCGGCCCGGTTCGCCGAGCCTCTGGCCGGGGCCGTCCAGCTCGCACCGGCGAAAAGCGTCGTCCGAACGCAGCCGATCCCGGGCTTTGCCACCACGATCAAGGCGCCCAAGTACGTCCTGAAGGGCTACGCCAGCTTCTATTCGAACGGCACGACCGCGATGCGCCTGCCGGCCGGCACCGTCATCCGGGTGTGCGGCGCGGCCGGCTGCCTCAACCGGGTCGTCACTGACTATGGCCCGTCAGCCGGGTACAAGCCCACCCGGATCATCGACATGTACGAGCCCGACTTCTTCGTGATCTGCGGCTGCCCCTCGTACTCGGGCACGACCCTGGTGACCGTCTCGGTCTATTGACCCTGCGCTAGACTGAAGCCGACCTTTAACGACCGGTTCTGTGAGGCCGGGAAGGAGAGCATGACGGGTCGCCAGATCATGACCGCGGACGAGATCCGCCGGGCGACGATCCGGATCAGCCACGAGATCGTCGAGAAGCAGGCGGGTACGGCGGGACTGGCCCTGATCGGGATCCAGCGCCGGGGCGTGCCCCTTGCCCACCGGATCGCCGCGGCGATCCTTGAGAACGAAGGCACGCGGCTGCCGGTCGGCGCCCTCGACATCACCTTCTACCGTGACGACCTCTCGCTCATCGCCCAGCAACCGGTGGTCAAGGGCACGGACCTGCCGTTCGACCTCAACGGGGCGACCGTCGTGCTCGTCGACGACGTCCTGTTCACGGGTCGCACGATCCGGGCCGCGATGGACGCCCTGGTGGACTTCGGGCGGCCGCAGGCGATCCGCCTGGCGGTCCTGGTCGACCGGGGCCATCGCGAGATCCCGATCCGGGCGGACCATGTCGGCAAGAACGTTCCCACCTCCCGCGAGGAGCTGGTCCGGGTCCATCTCGAGGAGACGGATGCCGAGGACGGCGTGGTGATCGAACGCATCGAGCGAGCGCCGGTCGCGGCAGCCTCAGGCGGATGACGGGACGATGACGGCGGCCCCGGTCGATCGGACCACGACCGAGCCGGCCACCACCGAGCCGGCCCCGGCCATGCTCCAGGTCCCCTCGGTGGACGCCGCGCCGGCCAGCCAGTCGACCCCCTGGCCGCATCGCCACCTGCTCGACCTGGACGTCGTCAGCTGGCCCGAGATCGAGCTCGTGATGCGCACGTCGCAGGCGATGAAGGAGGTCCTCGCCCGGCCGATCGCCCGCGTGCCCGCCCTGCGTGGGACCGGGGTCACGATCCTGTTCTACGAGGCATCCACCCGCACCCGGGTCAGCTTCGAGGTCGCGGCCAAGAACCTGAGTGCCGACGTGGTCAACATTGCCGCCGCGTCGAGCAGCGTCTCGAAGGGCGAGTCGCTCGTCGACACGATCCGAACGGTCGCGGCGCTCGGCGCGCGCATGATCGTCCTGCGCCACCCAGCGTCCGGCGCTGCCAACCTCGCGGCTGCGCATTTCTCGGGTTCGATCCTCAACGGCGGCGACGGCTGGCATGCCCATCCGAGCCAGGCGCTGCTCGACCTGTTCACCCTGCGCGAGCGCCTGCCCGGCGGCGACCTGCGCGGCCGCAAGGTCGTGATCCTGGGTGACGTCCTCCACTCGCGGGTGGCTCGCTCGAATATCTGGAGCCTGACTGCGGCCGGCGCCGACCTGTGGCTGTGCGCGCCGTCGACCCTCCTGAGGGGGTTCGAGCGCTGGGCCGCGAGCTCGGCCGATGTTCCGGGTCACGGCCGGTTCCAGGTCACCAGCGATCTCGGCGCCGCGCTCCACGAAGCCGACGTGATCATGGCCCTGCGCCTCCAGCGTGAACGGATGGCTGCCGGCCTGCTGCCGTCGATGCGCGAATACGCGGCGCGCTACGGCCTGACCCTGGAGCGGCTGGCGCTGGCCCGCCCGGACGCGCTCGTGATGCATCCCGGGCCGATGAACGAAGGCATCGAAATCGCCCCGGAGGTTGCCGACCACCCCCGCTCGGTGATCACCGACCAGGTCACCAACGGCGTCGCGGTCCGGATGGCGCTGCTCTACCTCCTGGCCGGTGCCGAGGCGCACGGTGCCTGAACCGCGATCCGCGACGATCGGCCACTCGACGGAGGTCGGCCGGCTGGTCCGGGAGCTGGAGATCAGCCGTGCGTGGCTGGTCGACCCGTCTGCCGATCGCGAGGGCCCCGGTGAGATCGTGGTGCGGGAAGGGCGGATCGAGGCCGTCACCTGGCTGGATGCGGCCGAGGGCGCCGGGGTGGAGCCGAACGGCGTCCTGGTCGTGCCCGGGTTCATCGATCTCCATGCCCACCTTCGCGAGCCTGGCTTCGAGGACGCCGAGACCGTCGCGACCGGCCTCGCCGCCGCGGCCCACGGGGGCTTCACGACGGTCTGCGCGATGCCCAACACCGAACCGGCGATCGACGATGCCGGCGTCCTGGGCCGCGTCCTCGGGGCGGCGACAGCCTCGGGTTCGCCCGTCGAATTGCTGGCCTACGGCGCGCTCACGGTGGGTCGCCAGGGCGAGTCCCTGGCTGCCCTCGGCGAGCTGAGTGACGCCGGCGCGATCGGCTTCAGCGATGACGGCGCCCCGATCCGCTCGGCGTCAATCCTGCGCAACGGCCTGCTCTACGCCGGCATGCTCGGCCGCCCGGTCATCGATCATGCCGAGGATCTCGCCCTGACCGAGGGGGCCGAGGCCAACGACGGGCTGGTCGCGACGGTGCTCGGCCTGCGCGGCTGGCCAGCGGCCGCCGAGTCCGGTCCGGTCGGGCGGGGGTTGGCGATCCTTGCCGACGTGCTCCGCGACGAACCCCGGGCGCGGCTCCACTTCACCCACCTCTCGACGGCGGCCGCCCTCGATCTCGTGCGCCGGGCCAAGGTTGCCGGCCTGCCCGTGACCTGTGACGTCACGCCCCACCACCTGGCCCTGACCGACACCTGGATCGCCGGGGCTCGAGACTGGGCCTGGCAGGAGCCCGGGGATCCGTGGCTCGGTGGCAGCCGGGTAGCCGGACCGTACGAATCGAGCCTGCGGGTCAACCCGCCACTGCGTGACCAGGCCGACGCACGGGCCTGTCTCGTGGCCGTCCTCGATGGCACGGCCGACGCGATCGCGACCGACCACGCCCCGCACACCCGGGTGGCCAAGGTCGTCGAGTTCGGCGAGGCGGCGAACGGCATCAGTGGGATCGAGACGGCGCTCGGGGTCGTGCTGTCCGCCGTCGATGCCGGGGTGCTGCCGCTTCGCCGGGCGATCGCCGTCCTGACCAGCGGCCCGGCAGCGATCCTGCGAGCCGGCGGCTGGGCTGGTTCACGCGGCCTGGCCGAGGGCGCTCCAGCCGATCTCGTGGTGATCGACCGCTCCGAGTCCTGGCGAGTGGAGGCCGGCGCACTGCGCTCGCGAGGCAAGAACACGCCGCTCATCGGCCGTGAGCTGCCCGGGCGGGTCCTGCTGACCGTCGCCGGCGGCCGCCTCGCGTACGAGGCCTGAGCGACGGTGGATCTCGATCCGGCCGGCGTCGCGCTCCACGACCAGCTCGAGCGGCTGGGATTGCCCTATGAGCTGATCCCGTGCGATCCGGCCCTGGCTGACACGGCCGCCTTTTGCGCGGCGTACGGCTACTCGCCGGGCGACTCGGCCAACACGATCGTCGTGGTTGGCAAGTCCGATCCTCCGCGTTACGCGGCCTGCGTCGTCCTGGCGACCACCCGGCTCGACGTGAACCACGCCGTCCGGGCCCGGTTCGGGATCAAGCGCACGTCGTTCGCCTCGTTCGAGGAGGCCCACGCCCAGACCGGCATGGAGCTCGGCGGTGTCACGGTCTTCGGGCTGCCCCAGGACCTGCCCATCTGGGTGGACCGCCGGGTGATGGCCCGGCCGGAGATCATCCTCGGCGGCGGCAGCCGCTCGTGGAAGGTGAAGGCCGCACCGGCGGTCCTGCTCCGGCTGCCGGGCGTCGAGGTCGTCGACGACCTGGCCATTGAGCCCCCGCCGGCCTGATCCGCAACCTGGCCGGCTGCCTCAGTCGCCGGCGGTCACTTCGATCAGGTCCAGGGTCCGATCGTCGAAGACGAGGAGGCTGCTCACCGGCCCGTCGGGCAGGTTGGTGATCACCCGGACCACCCAGGATCGCTGCGTCAGGCGGCCGTCCAGGGCCACGCCAGTCAGGTTGGCCGAGTCGGCCGGCAGCGTGCTGGTCAGCGACACGATGGCCGGTTGCGAACGGGGCAGGAACCAGCCGGCGACGGCCTTCGTCGCGTCCTCGACACTGTGGCTGGGTTGGGCGTTGGGCCCGATGAAGACGCTCGGGCCCTGCAGGCTGCCGTCGAGCCAGGCCAGTTGGTCGACGAGGAAGGAGCGATCGCAGCCAGCGTTGCCGCCGCCCGGCCGCGGGGCACAGTCGGGCGAGCGGGGATCGGCGAATTGGCCGATCAGGACCACCGGCCGCGGCGCCAGGCGATCGTCGAGGTTGGTTGCCGCGGCCCATGGATCGGCCACGCTCGTGCCCGGCAGGATCACCGGCCGGATCGACGCCAGCTGCGGCGGCACGACGATGTCGTACAGGAACGTCGCGTCGTTCGGCTGGAGCACCACGGCCGGTCGGTCGACGACGACGAGCTGGGTCCCGCTGCAGGGATTGGGCTTGTCCGTGGTTGGCGCCGGTGGGCAGCCCTCGACCGCACGATCGCTGCTGAGATAGCCGGCAACCGCGACCACGGCGTGCGTCCCCGGGCCACTGGGCAGGGCGGCGGCGACCGTCTGGACCGGCAGGCCATCGACCGTGGCCGGAAAGGCCGGTCCGAGGGGCGCCGCTGCGACCGCCTGGGCCAGCGGTCCCCAGACCTGCCCGGTCACGTCGTCGATCGCCATCCAGCTGGCGATGGCCGAGCCCGCGTCCGTGTCCGTGTAGCCTCGGACCAGCCACACGGTCCGGCCATCGATCGGCGGCCCAGCACCCGATGGTTCGACGTACGGCGGCGCGGACAGGTCCACCGACCAGGGCAGCGCGCCGAAGCCGAACGGGTGGCCCGTCGGCTGCAACCGCGTCGTGATCAAGCCGACGACCGTGGCGCTGGTCAGTCGCGTCGTCGTCACCCCGAGTGGGCCGGGCGCGAGTGAGACCGTTCCGGAGAGGTCGGCGAGGGCATCGACCACGAACGCAGGGCACGCGGTCGTCGGTCCCGTTGCCTGCGCACAGAGCCGGTCGTCGTGGAAGTGGCCGATCAGGACAAGTGGGCTCGGTGGCACGATCTCGAGTGGCCCGGATGGGTTCCCGCTGACGAATTGGGGTGGGGCAATCGGGTCGATGAACAGCGGGCTGATCGAGGTGGTCCCGGGCTGGATCGGGTGGCTTGCCCCGTCGCTGCTCCAGCGGATGTCGGGCCGGGATTCGAGGACGGCCTGCCCGTCCGAGACGCACGAGCCGAGTGGCTGGTCGCTGGGCTGGCAGGATTCGGCGAGGCGGATCGCGCTGTACCACCCGCCCACCGCCACCTCGGCGTTGATCGCCGCGGGATCGGCCGCCGTGGCCTGCGCGGCCGCGACGCTCACCACGGGCAGCCCGCCGGCCACTGCCGGAAAGACTTGGTCGTCGCTGGTCAGCCCGCTCGCAGCACTGCCTGAGGGCCCGGGTGGGTGGACCTGGCCGCGATTCGCGAAACCCGCAAACGCAACCAGCCCGAGTGCGGCCACGATGGCAACTGTCGCGCCGAGGGCGCGCGACGAACGTTGCCCGATCGGAGCGAGCGCCCGGCCCGGCGCCGGGTCCGGCGCCAGGTCCGGGTCGTCCGCGGGCCGGGAACGCGCCGGGCGCAGCGGCTCACCGGTCACATCAATGATTTCCGCCCGGGGCTCGTCGGGGCGATCGCCGTGGATCATCCGCCGCTCACCTCAGCTCGAGTTGGCCAGCTCGCGCAAGTCGTCGAGAAGCCGGTCGATGTCCGATTCGACCGACAGGAAGTTCACGATGCCCGCCCGCAGGTAGGTTCGGCCGTGGAGCCGGGTGGTCGACAGCCAGCCGTCGCCGGATGCCTCGAGCCCCACCTGGAGGGCGTCCTGGTGGGCATCGAGATCACGCGGATCGAGTTGGGCGGCGGCGTCGGGACCACCCGGCAGGTGGCGGAAGCAGACCACGCTCAGCTCGGGCCGGACCGGCAACGCCTCGAAGTCGTCGTCCTCGGCGAGCTGCCGGGCGAGATAGGCCGCCAGGTCGATGTTCGCCGCGACCAGCCGGCCGAGGCCAGTCGTGCCCAGGTGCTTCCAGCTCATCCACAGCTTGAGCGCCCGGAAGCGGCGGGTGCCCTCCATGGAGCGTTGATAGAAGTTCAGCGGCTCGTTCGCCCCCAGCCCATCTTCCGCGGGATGCGCATCGGCCTCCGCCTCGCCACCCCGGTAGTACTCCGGGCTGCGGTGGAACGTCTCGAGCAGCTCGGCGCCCCGGCGCATGACAAGCGCGCCGATGTCGTACGCCTGGAAGAACCACTTGTGGGGGTCGATCGTGATCGAGTCGGCCCGCTCAAGCCCGGCCAGCCGGTGGGCGTCACGCTCGGAGAGACAGGCGGCACCGCCGTAGGCGGCGTCGACGTGGAGCCAGAGGCCCTCGGACCCGGCCACGTCGGCGAGCTCCGCCAATCGGTCGACCGAGCCCGTGTTGGTCGAACCGGCAACGGCACAGATGGCCAGGGGCTGGAGTCCCGCCCCACGATCCGAGGCGATCGCGGCGGCCACGGTCGCGCCGCGCAGCCGGAATGACTCGTCGGCCGCGACCACGTGGAGGGTCTCGGCGGGGAAGCCCAGCTCGTCGAGGGCTCGGCCGATCGAGAAGTGGGTCTGGTCCGAGGCATAGACCCGGACGTCCTCAAGCTGGCCGCCGCGGGGCGGCCGGTTGAGCCCGAGCAGCCGGGCGAGATGGATATCCCGGGCAACGGTCAGGGCCATGAAGTTGGCCATCACCCCGCCCGAGGTGAGAATGGCCGAGCTCTCAGGACCCAGGCCCACCAGGTTGCACAACCAGCGCCCGACCTCTTCTTCGACGAAGGCGCTCGACGGGCCGGCATGCCACACATCCACGCCCTGGTTGAGGACCTGGGCAAGGACCTCGCCAACGATCGACATCAGCAGGGGCGGCGGCGTGAAGTAGCTGAGGGAACGGGGGTGGTAGGCGTTCAGGGCGTGGGGTGCCAGCCGCGTTCGGAACTCCTCGAGCAAGGTGGCCGATGGCGTGGGCCCGTCGGGCGCCTCGGCCGGCGCTGCCGCCGAGCCGTCCGGGTTGCTGCCGTAGAAGGTCCGCCGCAGGGCCGCGTAGCCGGCCGGCTCGCCCATCGCCCGCCGGAAGGCCTCGCCGTAGAGGTAGTCAAGGCCAGCCTTCCACGTGGCAGCCCCGAGCGCTTCCAGGGCGGGCCGGGACCGCACCGGATCGTCATAGCCGATCAGCTCCGGTTCGGGATGCCAGCCAAAGCGTCCGGTGGGGTCCGGTCGCGGATCGGGTCGATCGGACGGCAGGGCCATCGTCCGATGGTAGCGCGTGATCCCGGACCGCTTCCGGCGCATTCGGGATTGGTCCCGTATCGTTCCGGCGTGATCAATCAACCGCCGATCCAGTACAAGGGTGCCGACCTCGAACCCGGGCGCGGGCCCGGCCTGGGCTGCTTCCGTTTCCAGCTGGTGGTCCTGGTGGTCCTGGTCATCCTGACCCCGATCAGCGTCGTCGCCGGCTGGTCCGAGGCAGTCAGTGCCGTCCTGCTCTTCGTCGTCATCGCCCTGCTCCTGCTGACGGGCCAGACAATGATCTTCCTGATGCGCCTCGTGGCGGCCGATCGGCGCACGCGCCGGCGGCCGCTCAACAGCCCCACCCGGACGGTCGGCGAGATCGAGGCGGGCGAATCCGCGCCGGTTGACCCGGAGGCCGAAGGCGGCATGCGACAATAGCCGCCGCGCCCGATGACGGGACCACGCTGGAGGATGTCTGCTCGTGCCCGTGCTCGCGACCTACTTCTCCGTCCGCCGGGGCCGCGATCCGTTCTTCAAGTTCTTCATGCGCACGATCTTCCCGCGCCAGGTTCGAGAGTACGAGCAGAAGTACGGCATCCGATTCCTGGGCTGGTACAACGTCGCCCACGGCTGGGATTTCGATAACGTGATCCTGCTCGACCTGCCCGACTACGCCACGCTCGACAAGCTCGAAGCCGATGAGGCAACGCGCGCGCTCGGCCATCGGGCCGGAGAGTGGATCTTCGAACGCCACCATTCGATGTTCCTCCGGGAGCGGATGGGCACCGACCTCGAGTACCACCCGTAACGGAGGCAACGCGATGGACCGCACACGCATCGATCTGCTCAGTGCCCTCGCGCGGGATGCCTCGCTCGAGCGATCGGACTACCTGGTTCGGGCTGCCGAGCAGTTCCAGCGCTTTCTCGAGGCGAACGCCCACTCGATCAAGGAGATCGGCGGACTGACCCTGATCGATGACGACCCCGATTACCTGACCATCGCCCCGGACCTCAGCTTCCGCAGCCGCAGCCGCTACCTCGACGATGTCAGCGGTGAGTGGCACAGCGAGACCGAGGTGGTCGAATCGGCGGCCGAGATCGTCGAGCTCTACAGCCCGGCCGAGCTGTACACGGCGTTCACGGATGCCGCCCGTGCTGCCGCCGTGGCCGACGGCGACCCGGCCGAAGCCGGCGAGGACGCCGAGGATGACGACGGCGATGACGACGACCACCCGGCTGGTGCCGGCTCGCCCGGCGATCCGTACGTCGCCGCCGCGGATTCCTGGGCGGCCAGCCAGGACGACTCCCCGGTCGCCGGGGAGCACGACGCCGCCCGCCGGTTGTACGACCTGGCCCTCTCGTTCCAGGAGCGGAGCCAGCGGTCCGAGGCGGACCTGGTCGAGCGCTTCCAGGTCGCAGCTGGGCGCTTCAGCGCCGAGCTCGGCGAGCTGCTCGTGGTGGAGAGCGACGAAGAGCGCCTCGTCCTCCAGGCGGGCGGCACGTTCAAGGCCGAGGTGGAGGCCGAGGACGACGAAGATCAGCACGCCGGCGAGGCAACCCCCGCCGGTGAATGGCTCGTCCTCGCGACACCCGAGGAGCTCGTCGGCTTCTACGACCCCACGGATGTCTTCGGCGACCTCGCGGATGCCCTGGCCGAGGCGTTCCCCTCGGTTGCCCCGCCGGTGACCGGCGACAGCTCGGTGGACGAGCACAGCGCTGCGGGTGAGGACCTCGAGCGCGGGTGAGCATGCAGCTCGTCGCGGCTGAGCTGGTCGAGAGCCGCGAGATTCTGCCGGGCCAGTGGCTCCAGGCATTCCACGCCCCGGCCCTGACGGTCGCGTCCCGGGCCGGCCAGTTCGTGCACATCCGGCCCGGAGACTTTTCGGGCCTGATCCTGCGCCGGCCGTTCTCGTTCAACACGGTCGACCGGGCGAGCGGCCAGATCACCATCCACTACCGGGCCGTCGGCCGGGGCACAGACTGGTTCACGCGCCTGCGGCCGGGTGATCGCGTCGACATGCTCGGGCCGCTCGGGCAACCCTTCGAAGTCGATCCCCGCAGCCGGCACCTGCTCCTCATCGCCGGCGGCCTGGGAATCGCCGGCGTCCGGATGCTCGCCGACGATGCGCTCCGGGCCGGTCGCGAGGTGACCCTCCTGTTCGGGGCGGCCAGTGCGACGGAGGTCTACCCCTCGAGGCTGCTTCCCGACGAAGTGGAATACGTCGTGGCGACCGACGATGGCTCGCTCGGCCATCGGGGCTTCGTCACCGACCTCGTGGCCGACTACGAGGGCTGGGCCGACCAGGCGTTTGCCTGCGGTCCGGCGCCGATGCTGGCGGCCCTGGCCAGGCTGGCTGCCGGCCGCGCGAACCGGCTGGGCGTGGCCAGCCTCGGCCGGAAGCCGGGCCGGGGCGGCGGGTCGGGCAAGGCCGTCGAGCCCGGATCGCCGGCAGCCCGGCGGAGGGCCTTCCTGCAGATCTCGATGGAGCAGAACATGGGTTGCGCGGTCGGGGCCTGCCTGGGCTGCGTGGTCATGGATGCCCACGGCACTCCCCAGCGAGTCTGCCGGGAAGGCCCGGTCTTTGCCTCCGACGAGCTCGATTGGGAGTCCGGCTGGTGACCGGCCCGGCCGCGGTCGACCTGTCGATCGAGCTGCCCCGTGGCCTGCGCCTCGACAACCCGATCCTCGTGGCCTCGGGCACCTTCGGCTATGGCGTCGAGTACAGCGAGGTCGTCGACATCCAGCGGCTCGGCGCGATCTGCTGCAAGGGCACCACCCTCCGCCCACGGGTGGGCAACATCACGCCCCGGGTCACCGAGACGCCGGCCGGGATGCTCAACTCGATCGGGCTCCAGAATCCCGGCGTCGATGGCGTCGTCCGCAAGTACGCACCAACGTGGAGCGACTGGCACGTGCCGGTCATCGTCAACGTCGCCGGCGAGTCGATCGCCGACTACGTCGAGGTCGCAAGCCGCCTGGACGACGTTCCTGGAGTCGCCGGGATCGAGCTCAACATCAGCTGTCCCAACGTGGGCGCCGGCGGCCTCCAGTTCGCGATCGATGCCGGGGCGGCCGGCGCGGTCACGGCCGCCGTTCGGCGGGTCACGAACCTGCCGCTCCTGGTCAAGCTGAGCCCCAACGTGGCCGACGTCCGGCCGATCGCCCGGGCGATCGAGGCCGCCGGCGCGGACGCGATCACCGCGATCAATACCCTGTCGGGAATCGCCGTCGGCCCTGGCCGGCGGCGGCCCCTGCTGGGGAACGTCTACGGCGGCCTGTCCGGGCCGGCGATCAAGCCGGTCGCGCTGCGGATCGTCTACGAGGTGGCCCAGGTCGTCGACATCCCGATCATCGCGATCGGCGGGATCGCCGAGCTCGGCGACGTGCTCGACTTCTTCGCGGTCGGGGCGATCGCCGTGCAGGTCGGTACGGTCCTCTTCGCCGATCCGACGCTGCCGGTCCGGCTGGTGGACGAGCTCAGCGCGGAGTGCCGCCGGCTGGGACTGGACTCCTACCTGCCGCTTGTCGGGACGGCCCTGCCGCGGCGTTCCTCGCCCCTTGCGGCGCCGTCATCCAATGGCGTCGAGTACCGCCCCTGACCCGTAGACTTGGCTCGTGACCACCATTCGCAGCGCCATCGGGACGGCCGGCCGGGCCGCGATCGCGGCCCGCACCGAGGCCCTGTTTCGGAGCTCTGGAGCCCTGCGCGACGGTCATTTCCTGCTCAAGAGCGGACGGCACGCCGAGCAGTACCTCGAGAAGTTCCAGGTCCTCCAGGACACCGCGGCAACGAGCGAGCTCTGCGGCTTCTGGGCTGCAGAGCATCGCCGGCCGGACGGTGGCGCGGCCGCCGACCTGGTCGCCGGGCCCACGACCGGTGGCGTGATCCTGGCCTTCGAGACCGGCCGCCAGCTCGGCCGGCGGGCGATCTTCGCTGAAGAGGTCAAAGCCGCCGATGGCACCACGCGGCGAGCTTTCCGGCGGGGCTTCACCATCGCAGTGGGGGAGCGGGTCGTGCTCGTTGACGACATCCTCACGACCGGCGGATCGCTCCTGGCGATGATCCCGGCCGTCGAGGCCCTGGGCGGCGAGATCGTGGGCTGCCACGTCCTCGTCGATCGCTCTGGTGGGATGGCCAGCCTGGCCTCGCCCCAGACGGGCCGGGTCTATCCGCTCGGGGCGCTATGGATCCTCGACCTGCCCACCTATGAGGCGGGCCCGGCAAGCTGTCCGCGTTGCGCGGATGGCACCCCGCTCCATGCGCCGGGCAGCCACGGGGCGACGGCCTGATCGCCCGCTAGCCGCCGGACTTGACCTTGTCGATCGCCGCGCTGAGCTCGGCGGGCACCACCACGGCCTCGTACGACGCGGTCACCGTGCCGGTGGCGTCCACGACGTAGACCCACGGCTCCGTCTGGATTCCCCAGGCGGTGGTGGCCGGGTTGGCCTGGAGGTTGTTGTTCGAATCGAGGATTGGCTGGAGGCTGCCGCTGGCGTAGTGCATCAGGTACGGCTCGACCTGGATGAACGTCATGGCGGGCTCGGTCGCCGCCACGGCCTTGACCACGTCCAGCGTCGGGCCGCACACCCGGCTCGTGCAGAACGCTGGTGTGGCGAAGACGAGCACGAACGGCTTGTGCTGGGCGAGCGCGGTGTCCTCGGAAATCTCGTAGAAGCGTGGATCTGGGCTTGGGTCGGTGGTGATGCTGGCCAGGACGCCTCCGGCCGTCGCACTGGTGGGGGTCGGCGTGGACGGCGCCTGCGCCCCTACCCGGATCGCCGACCCGGTCGCCTTCACCGGCAGGTCGAGCTCGGACGACTCAGCGGCCTTGCCCGGGGGGGTGACGGTCACCACGGCGGACCAGTTGCCCGCGGCGGGAAACGACGCGTCGTAGTACCAGACCGCGCGCTGATTGGGGATCGCCCAGACGAAGCTGGCCGGTGCCGGCCCGACCACGAATT
This sequence comes from Chloroflexota bacterium, assembly GCA_041691435.1. Lineage (GTDB taxonomy): Bacteria > Chloroflexota > Limnocylindria > Limnocylindrales > CSP1-4 > Palsa-1033. The sequence continues at coordinate 9,499 of JBEPUS010000009.1, read as the reverse complement.
TCGTCTTGTCAGTGTCGAGGTTGATGAAGCCGACGCTGACTTTGTAGTCGGGCGTACCGATTGGGGTGGTGCCGCTGCTGTCGAGCAGGCCGATCAGCACCCGGTCAGGACCCACGACGGTCTCCGACGAAAAGATAGCCGGGAGAACGGATGGGCCTCCCGAGCCGCCGACCAGGAGGCTCGATGGAGCGGCGCTCGCGGGTGCACTGCCGCAGGCCGTCACGAGCAAGGCGGCCAGCACGAGGATCAGGGGACGCATGGCTTCGATCGTACCCGTGGACGCCGAATCGGGCAGGCCACGGCTAGAATGGGCACTGCCCGGCGGCCCGTGCGTCCACCGATGATCCGCCGCGGAGCCCGAGCGACCACGTTTTGGCGGAGGCCTGGTGACCCGGTTTCAGAAGCTCGCGGCGCTGACGGTCGCGACTACGCTCGTGCTCGTCACGATCGGCGTCATCGTGCGGGCTACGGATTCGGGCCTGGGCTGTCCCGACTGGCCCCTGTGCAACGGGCAGATCATCCCGGCATTCGGTGACCTGAAGGCCTGGCTCGAGTGGGTCCACCGCGACGTGGCTGCCGTCCTCGGCATCCTGATCCTCGGACTGCCAATCCTTGCCTGGCGTGACCATCGCGAGCGGCGCTCGCTGCTCTGGCTGGGCATCGTGGCCGTGGTCCTGGTGGGTTTCCAGGCATGGCTCGGCGAGGAGACAGTCCGGCTGGGCAACAGCGGCGAGTCCGTCACCGCCCATCTCGCCAGCGCGATGGCCCTGCTCGGGCTGCTCGTGTTCATCCTCGCCCGGAGCTTCTATCCGGCCCGGGTCGGCGGCCCGGGCGGCAGCCAGCGCTTCACGTTGCTGGCGGCCTTCGGCGCCGTGACCACCTATGCGCTCCTGCTGTTCGGTTCGCACGTCACGGCAACGCCCAACGCCGCCCTGGTCTTCCCGGATTGGCCGCTGATGGGCGGGATGCTCCTTCCGGCGATCACGAGCGTTGATTCGGCCCAGGTCCTCCATCGCTATGTCGCCGTGGTCGTCGGCCTGATCGTGGTCGGTATCGGGCTCGTCGCGTGGCGGACCCAGCGGGACCACCCGGCCACCGTCCGCCTCGCCGTGCTGGCCGCCATCCTGCTGCCGATCGAGGTCGTCATCGGCGGCCTGCAGGTCCTGACCCAGCTCTCGGGTTGGAGCCAGACCCTCCACGTCGCCCTCGGGGCTTCGATCTGGTCGGTGCTGGTGGGCCTGACGGTCGTCGCCTACTACACGGCTCGGACGACCCCCGTGCCCACGGGCGAGCTGCCTGGCCAGGGCGCCGGATCCGGCTCGGACGACCAGCGCCTGTTTGGCGCCATGGTCACGTCGCCAGCCGTGCTGGAGGGACGAGCCGCCGACCCGGTCGTACCCATCGAGCCGCGTCGAGCGGCGCAGCCGGGCCGTCGGACCACCGTGCGCGCCTACATCGCTCTGACCAAGCCCCGGATCATCGAGCTGCTCCTGGTCACCACCGTGCCGGCCATGGTCCTGGCCACCCGGCAGGTGCCCGGCATCCAGATCGGCAACTGGGCCTGGCTGGTCCTCTGGACGATGGTCGGCGGGACCCTGGCCGCCGGCTCGGCCAATTCGATCAACTGCTACCTCGATCGGGACATCGACCTGTTGATGACCCGGACCCGGCGGCGGCCGCTACCGGCCCACGAGGTGGAGCCGGAGCGGGCGGTGGTCTTCGGGATCGTCCTCGGCGTCATCTCGTTCGCGGTGATGGCCTGGTTCGTCAACCTGCTGGCGGCGTTCCTGACGCTGCTGGCGATTGCCTTCTACGTGGTCGTCTACACGATGATCTTCAAGCGGACCACGACCCAGAACATCGTGATCGGTGGCGCCGCCGGCGCCCTGCCGCCGGTGATCGGCTGGGCCGCCGTGACCGGCAGCGTCCAGCTCCCGGCGATCCTCCTGTTCGCTCTCGTCTTCTACTGGACACCACCCCATTTCTGGGCGCTCTCACTGCGCATCCGCAAGGACTACGCAGCGGCCGGCGTGCCGATGCTGCCGGTGGTCCGGGGCATCCCCGAGACGACCCGCCAGATCGGCCTGTACACCATCCTGCTCGTGGCCATCTCCCTGATCCTGTGGGCCGTGGCCCATATGGGCGCGATCTACCTGGTCTCAGCGGTGGTTCTTGGGGCGATCTTCCTGCGCCAGGCGTACGTGCTCTGGCGCCAGGGCACCTCGCCCGAGCGCTCGACGGCGCAGGCGATCCGCCTCTACAAGTACTCGATCACCTACCTGAGCCTGCTGATGCTGGCCGTGGCGATCGATGCCCTCGTGCTGATCCCGCTGGGCTAGAGCAGCCGGGCTCGTCGCAGCGACCTATTCGGCGCCGGTGACGTCGGCTTCCAGCGTGATGGCTCGGCGCTTGACGACGCGGCCGCCCCGGTCGAAGACACCGAGGAAGACCTGGACGAGGGGTCCGATCCCGAGCGCGAAGACCAGCGTGCCGACCCCGATCGTGCCGCCCAACAGGAAGCCCGCGACGAGGACTGTCAGCTCGATCACGGTCCGCGCCCGCCGAATCGACCAGCCGAAGCGATGGTGGATGCCGGTCATCAGCCCGTCGCGCGGGCCGGCCCCGAGATCCGCGGCCAGGTAGAGCCCCGAGCCGATCCCGATCACGACCACACCGCTCAGCATCATGCCAACCTGGGCCGCCACGCCGGCCGCGACGGGCGACGGAAACACGGCGATGCCAACGTTCGTCGCGGTCCCGATCAGGAGCACATTGAGCAGGGTGCCGATCCCGGGCCGTTCACCGAGCGGCCACCACAAGGCGAGGATCGGCAGGCCGAGGACGATGCTGATCGTGCCGAGCTCCTGCCCGGTCAGCCGGCCGATTCCCTGGTGGAACGCTTCCCACGGCCCGAGGCCCAGTCCCGCCTGGACCATCAATGCGATCCCGAGCCCGAACGAGATCAGCCCAACCAGCAGGCCGGGCAGCCTCGGGAGCATCGCGATGGAGAGCCAGCGTTCGCGCATCCGGCGATGGTAGCCGGGCTAGGTCCTCCGAACGGAGATCGCCTTCACGCCGAGCAACCGGGTCAGCCCCTCGAGCCCGCCCGACATGACGTAGTCGTGATTCGACTTGAAGACGCCCCCGGCAAGTGGCGCGAGCAGGTTCATCCACCAGCGCGTGGTCCGCACGTTCCAGTCGTAGCGGACCGTCGTCAGGCCGGGCGCATCCTCGGTCAGCGTCCAGCGGCCGGTGCCGGCGAGCTCGCCGCTGGCCGTGCCGCCAAGCCTGGTCGGAGGCTCGATCGTGTCGACACGAAGGTCAAACGCCAGGGTGTAGGGCAGCTTGCCCTTGAACACGTAGCGACGGACCGTCCCGATGCCTCGCTCGTCACCCTTCGTGAGCTCCGTCACGCTGGGCACCTGCGGCCACCACGTCGGCCAGGCCAGGGAGTCCTGGATCGCGTTGTAGACCGTCGCGATCGGGGCGTCGATCTTCCAGATGGTGACGAATGCATAGCTGGCCACGGTCCGAGCGATCCTCCACTGATCCAATGTTCCTGCTCGCCGATGATGCGCCATCGACGTGGATCCGGATCACGTCCGAGCGCGGGCATCACGCGCGCAACCGCGCGGTGGCAGACTCCGCGAATGCACCTTCAGTTTCTCGGCGCGGCCACGACAGTGACCGGCTCGCAATATCTGCTGACCACCGAGCGGGCAACGATCCTCATCGATTGCGGGATGTTCCAGGGCAGCCCCAATGAATCGATTCGCAACCGGATTCCGCTCGCCTATGACCCGGGCCGGATCGACGCGATCCTGCTGACCCACGCCCATCTCGACCATTGCGGCCTGATCCCGCACGTGGTCAAGGCGGGCTTCAAGGGGCCGGTCTGGGCGACCAAGGGAACCGTCGAGCTGGCCAGCCTCGTCCTGCTCGACTCGGGCAAGCTCCAGGACGAGTTCTCGAAGCGCCAGATCCGCCGCGAGAAGCGCGATCCGGCGAAGAGCGCGATGTTCGAGAAGCGCGATCGCGACGCGCTCGCGTCGGCCGAGGCGCTGGCGGCCGATGGTGTTGATGGCACCTTGAATGCCGCCGATGCTGCGGCTGCCCGGTCGGCGACCGTGGGCGAATCGAACGACGACGGCGGCCGTCCGCCGGTGGCGGTCCCGGTCGGTGAGCGTCGCGCCTACGACGATCCGCGCCAGGACCCAGCTCATTTCGGCAGCCGCCGCTTCGACGCGGCGCTCCTGGTTCCAGCGGCTCCCCAGGAAGCCGGCGGCGCCTCCGACCCGGTCAGCCCGTCGGCCGCGCCCGGCGCCGCTGCCCCGGCGGCCCCGCCAGCATCGAGTGCCTCGGCGATCTCGCCGCCGGCTCGCGTCGCGCCGCCCGCCAACGTCGCCCGCGACCCGGAACAGGCACTCGTCAAACAGCCACCGATCCTCGACTCCGACCTCGACGAGCCGCTCTACGACGCGCAGGACGCCCAGGCGTCATTGGCGTCGTTCCGGGGGATCGACTACGACACTGAGATCGAGGTCGCCCCGGGAATCCACGCGACCTACGTCGACGCCGGCCACATCCTGGGCTCGGCGATCATCCGCCTGCGGGTGGCCGATCGCGACGGCGGGCCTGAGCTCCGCGTCGTCTTCTCCGGCGACCTCGGCCGGACCGGGACGCCCATCCTGCGCGATCCCACCGTCGTCACCGACGCCGACTATGTCCTCGTCGAGTCGACGTACGGCGGCCGGGAGCACGAGCCGGAGGCCGAATCGAACCAGCTGCTGGCCGACGCGGTCCGGCTTGTCGCCGATCACGACGGCGTGCTGCTCGTGCCGTCATTCGCCATCGGCCGGACCCAGGAGGTGGTCTGGGAGCTGCACCGCCTCATCGAGGCGGGCAAGATCCCGCTGCTCCAGCTCTTCCTCGATTCGCCGATGGCCTCCAAGGCCAGCGACGTCTACCGCCACCATCCCGACTACTACGACGCAGAGACGACGGCCCTCCTGGCGGCCCACGACGCTCCGCTCGATTACCCCAAGCAGACGATCACGAACGACGTCAAGCAGTCCCAGGCGATCGCCCAGGCCGCGCGACCGTACATGATCATCGCCTCGAACGGAATGCTGACCGGCGGCCGGGTGGTCGGTCACCTGCGCAACCTGGTCGACGATCCACGGGCCGTGATCCTCTTCGTGGGCTACCAGGGCGAGGGGACGCTCGGCGCACATCTCCAGGCCGGCGCGACGACGATCAAGCTCGATGGCCAGGTCCGCCGGGTGCGCTGCCAGGTCCGCTCGATCAGCGGCTTCAGCGCTCACGCCGACGAATCCGAGCTCCTTTCCTGGATCGGCAACTTTGCGACCGGCAAGGCCCCGGGAGCATCAGGCTGGCCGAAGACTGTGTTCATCGTCCACGGCGACCCGGATGCCCAGGCCGCGCTCGAGCCGAAGATCCAGGGCCTCGGGTTGCACACCCACATCCCGCTGTGGCACGAGATCGTCGAGCTGACCTAGACCGTCTCAGCCTGTGCGGATCTCCTGGACGGCGGCGTCGGCGGCCTGGACCATGAAGCCGTAGTCGGCGCTGACCGTCACCCAGCGATAGCCCTGCTCGCGCCGGCGCCGGGCGATCATCGTGGACTGGGTCCAGGCGCCGGCCGGGATCCCGTGGGCCTTCGCCCGCTCGCCAATGTGGGCGATCGCGTCCTCAACCTCCGGGTGGGTGATCTCGCCGGTGTGGCCGAGCGAGGCGGCGAGGTCGTTGGGGCCGACGAGGAGCGTGTCGACCCCGGGCACCTCCAGCAGGTCATCGAGCGCCTCGAGCGCCTCGCGCGTCTCGATCTGGATGCAGCAAATGACGGCGTCATTCGCCGTCGCCAGGTACGCACCGGTCTCACGGCCAAAGTTCGACACGCGTCGTGGGCCGATGCCCCGCAGGCCGGCCGGCGGATAGCGGCACCAGGCCACGGCCCGCTCGACATCGGCGACCGTGCGGACCTGGGGGATCACCACGCCACTCGCCCCGCTGTCGAGGGCATGCATGATCCGGACGGGCTCGTTGGCCGCGACGCGGTACAGGACCGGCACGCCGGCCGCCCGGGTGGCGATCACCATCTGGACGAGATCCGACGTCGCGATCGGACCATGCTCGCCGTCGGCCACGAGCAGGTCGTAGCCGCTGCCTGCCAGGAGCTCGGCGATCGCCGGGTCGAGGAGCGTCAACCAGGTCCCGACCAGGAACTCGTCTGCTTGCAGCCGGTTGCGCAGGCCGGGGACCATCGGTGGCACGTTCGCGTCGGTCACGTCCGGAGTGTACCGGCCAGCCCGGCTGCCTCGCCGACCCTGGCCCTGGCCGGGATCCGGTCGGGGGCCTGTCCCGGCGGACGCAACTGGGTCTCACGCTATGGAACAGTGGACGCACCAGACGGGACGCGGAGCCGGTGGTCAGCACGCGCCGGACAGAATGCCGGGCATGACTGAGCCAGTTGACGCGATCGTCGTGGGCGGCGGCCACAACGGACTCGCTTGCGCCGCCTACCTCGCGAAGTCGGGGTTCAAGCCGCTCGTGCTCGAGAAGCGCGGGGTGATCGGCGGTGCAGCCGTCACCGAGGAGCCCTGGCCGGGCTTCAAGGTCAGCACGCTGTCCTATGTCCAGAGCCTGATGCCGCCCAGGATCGTCAAGGAGCTGGACCTCCCCAAGCGCGGCTACAAGGTCTACCCGATGGGCCCGTACTTCATGAGCTTTGCCGACGGCTCGGGCGTGGTGATGTACGAGGACCGGGACCGGCGGTACGCCGAGATGGCCAAGTTCAGCAAGCACGACGCGGACGTCTACGACGACTACGTCGCCTGGAAGGACGGGCTGGCCGAAGTCGTCCGGCACCTTCTCTGGATGACGCCGCCCAAGCTTGGCTCGCGGTCGCTGCCCGACCTGCTTGACCAGCTCCGGTTCGCCTGGAAGCTCCGGGGCCTGGGCGGCCGGGGCGTGGCCGACCTGACCCGGATCATGACGATGAGTGCGGCGGACCTGCTCGATGACTGGTTCGAGTCCGACCGAATCAAGGCCGGCCTGTCGATTGACGGGATCATCGGCACCTGGGCCGGGCCGTATGAGCCGGGCACGGCCTATGTCCTCCTGCACCATGAGATCGGCAGCGTGGACGAGGACGAGGCGGATGGCCCGATCGGTGCCTGGGGCTTCGTGGAGGGCGGGATGGGCGCCGTGAGCACGAACCTTGCCGCAGCAGTCGAGGAGTACGGCGGTCAGGTCCGGCTCAATGCCCCGGTCGCCAGGATTCTCGCCGAGGGCGATCGAGCCCGGGGCGTGGTCCTCGAATCGGGCGAGGAGATCCGGTCCGACCTGGTGATCTCCAATGCCCATCCCCAGATCACCTTCCTGCGGCTGATCCAGGAGCAGCAGCTGCCGGCCCAGTTCGTGACGGACATCCGCAACTACGACAGCCGCTCGGGGACGGTCAAGGTCAACCTGGCGATCAGCGAGCTGCCCAGCTTCACCTCGCATCCGGGCACGAACCTCCAGCCCCATCACACCGGGGCGATCGAGCTGGCCCACTCGATGTCGTACATCCAGCAGGCATTCGACGACGCCCGCCAGGGCCGCGGGTCGGCCAAGCCGTACTGCGACGGCGTGATTGCATCCACGCTCGATCACACCCTGGCCCCGGAGGGGATGCACATCTTCTCGATGTTCGCCCAGTGGGTTCCCCAGGAGTGGCATGCCGAGCCGCATCGCGAGGAGGTGGAGGCGTTCGCCGACCGGCTGATCGACGGCTACACCGAGCTCGCCCCGAACCTGAAGAGCTCGATCGTCCATCGCCAGGTGATCAGCTCGTACGAGATGGAGCACGAGTACGGCCTGATCGGCGGCAACATCTTCCATGGCGAGCTGACCCTCAACCAGCTCTTCCACATGCGGCCGGCCGCCGGCTATGCGAACTACCGGACGCCCATCAACGGCCTGTACCAGTGCGGCTCATCCACCCACCCGGGAGGCGGCGTCACCGGTCTGCCTGGGCGCAATGCGGCCCGCGAGATCCTCAAGGATCGGCGCAAGCGAAAGATCGCCTGAGGTCCGGGGAGCCGGGCGACCTTTGTGCGGCCTCGGGCCTGCAATCGAGCGGCTAGACTCGGCAGCAATCGACTGGCCGGCCGAGCCAGCAAGGAGACTTCGATGGCGATCCTCACCCCCGCTGAGCTGGCGTCGATCCGGCAGCCCTACCGGGCGGCCTCCCTCCTGCCCCGGCGGGCGTATCACGACGCACAGATCCACGATTTCGAGCGCCGCGAGTGGTTTCACCGGGACTGGGCGATCGTGGGCCGTGAATCCGACGCTGCCGCCCCCGGTGAGTACTTCCTGGCCGAGCAGGACGGCGAGCCGCTCCTGATCGTGCGTGCCCGCGACGGCGTCCTGCGGGCCTTCTACAACGTCTGCCAGCATCGCGGCACCGCGGTCGTCGAGGAGGAGTGCGGCAAGGCCGTCCGGTTCCAATGCCCCTACCACGCCTGGATCTACGACCTTGACGGCACGCTGATCCGGGCCAAGCACACCGAGGACCTCGATGATTTCAGCCTCGAGACGTTCGGCCTGAAACCCATCCGCCTGGCGGTCTGGCAGGGCTTCGTCTTCGTGTCCCTGGATCCGGCGGCGCCGGAGCTGACCGACTTCCTGGCCGATCTCGTGCCCCACTGGAACCGCTTCGACTTCGGGGCGCTCCGGTCGGCCAAGCAGGTCCGCTACGACGTCGGCTCGAACTGGAAGTTCATCGGCGAGAACTACTCGGAGTGCTATCACTGCCCCGGGCTCCATCCCCAGCTCAACAAGCTGACGCCCTACGACCTGGGCGGCGACTACGCGAGCGAAGGCCCGTGGGAAGGCGGCTGGATGGAGCTGGCCGGCGGCGCCGAGACGATGGCCCTCGAGGGCGGTCACCGCAACGGCCGCCCGGCAATCCCCGGGATCAACGCGCTCGACGAGCGTCGCGTCTACTACTACCTGCTCTGGCCGAACACGTTCATCTCGATCCACCCCGACTACGTCCTGGTCCACCGGCTGGTGCCCCAGAGCGTCGACCGGACGACCGTGATCTGCGACTGGCTGTTCGAACCAGCGACGATCGCCAGGCCGGATTTCGACGCCAGCGACGCGTTCGCGTTCTGGGACCTGACCAACCGCCAGGATTGGCACGTCTGCGAGCTCCAGCATCGGGGCACAAGCTCACAGAGCTGGGTTGCCGGCCGCTTCTCGAACCAGGAGTCGAGCGTTCACGCCTTCGACCTGATGCTTGCCGACCACTACGCCAACGACGGCGTCGAGGTCCGCCGGACGGTCCGCGACCGCTACGACATGCCGCCGCCCAAGACGGAGCTGACCGGCGGCATCGCCAGCGCGGCCAAGGCGGATGCCCGGCTGAAGGCCCGCACCGCCGCCAAGTAGCCCGGGTTCAGCCTCGGGCCACGACCCGGGATCTGCCGAT
>JBEPUS010000008.1:0-33256 GCA_041691435.1 Chloroflexota bacterium | reverse complement strand
GCTTCCACGGCCGTGACGTCTTCGCCCCGATGGCCGCCCACCTGGCCATGGGCACGCCGCTCGAGGCGGTCGGACGGGCGGCCGACCCCGCCTCCCTCGTCCACCTGGACGTGCCACGGGCGACGGTCGGCGACGGGGAGCTGGGGAGCCAGGTCGTCCACATCATGATCTACGGCAACGTGACCCTTGCCGGCCGGACGGCCGACCTCGAGCAGGCCATCGGGCCGCTCGCGCGGGGCCGGAAGCTGCGCCTCGAGTTCGGGGCCCACGACGGCCGGGCGGCCGTCACGGAGACGACCATCTGGGAGCGGACGTTCGGCAGCGTTCCGCTCGGATCGTCGTTGCTGATGGAAGACTCCGAGGGCAACCTCTCCCTGGCCGACAACCAGGGCAACGCGGCCGAGCGGCTGGCGCTGGTGGTCGATCGGCCGGTCCGGATCCGGCTGGCCTGACCGGCCCGGGCGCCTCGTGACCGAGCCGACCCTCGAGATCCGGGACCTGACGTTCCGCTATCGGCGGGCCTCCGAGCCCGCGATCCGTGACCTCAGCCTGACCGTCGAGGCCGGCGAGATCCTCCTTGTCGCGGGGCCATCGGGCTGCGGCAAGAGCACCCTGATCCGGGCCATCAACGGCCTCATCCCGCATGCCTATCCGGGCGAGCTCGCGGGGAGCGTCCGGGTCGCGGGCGCGCTCGTGGCCGAGCAACGCCTCCGGGACACCTCCCGGCTGGTCGGGACGGTCCTCCAGGATCCAGCCAAGCAGATCGTGGGGGCCACCGTCGAGGCCGAGCTTGCCTTCGGCCCCGAGAACCTGGGCACCGATCGGACAGAGATCCGGCGCCGGATCGGCCTCGTCGCCGAGCGGGCGGGGATCGCGCCGCTCCTCGGCCGCGAGACGTCCGCGCTTTCGGGCGGCGAGCGACAGCTCCTGGCGATGGGCGGGATCCTCATGCTCGAGCCGCGCCTGTACGTGGTCGACGAACCGCTGGCCAACCTCGACCCAGCGACCGCGGCGCGCCTCCTGGACATCCTCCGGGCATTGGCCGACGAGGGCCACGCCATCGTCATCGTCGAGCATCGGGTCGAAGAGGCCCTCGCCCTTCGACCGGATCGCGTCCTCTACCTCCAGGACGGGCAAGCCCGCTACTACGGGGACGTGGCCGGCTTCCTGGCCGTGGCCGACCCCGATGCGGTCAAGCTGCCCTTCGAGGCGGTGCTTGCCCGGTTGCGGGCAGATCCTGCCCTTGCGGCAGAGGCGCCCCCGTGGATCCGTCTCGAGGCGGACGGGGACCGCGAGCTCGATCATGCCTCCGGGGAGCCGCCGCGCCTGCAATTCTCCGGCGTCCGGGCCGGCTTCGGTGACCGGGAGGTCCTGCGGGGCATCGACGCCTCGCTGGGGCGGCGGGAGATCGTCGCGGTCCTGGGCCCGAACGGCTCGGGCAAGACGACCCTCTTCCGGACGGCGATGCGCCTGCTGGCCCCGACGGCCGGCGAGATCCGGGTTGATGGCGCGCCGGCCGTCGAACGAACCGTCGCCCAGCTGGCCACGACGTTCGGCTACGTCTTCCAGAGCCCCAGCCAGATGCTCTTCGCCAGGACGGTCCGGGAGGAGCTGACATTCGGGCCGCGTAACCTCGGCCGCGACCCGACGACGTTCGAGGTGATCGTGGCCGAGGCACTTCGGCGGACGTCGCTCGAGACGCTCGAGAACATCCTCGATCGACCGCCGCTGACCCTGTCATTCGGCCAGCAGAAGCGGCTCGCCCTGGCTATCGCCCTCTCCCTCCAGCCGCCCACGCTCATCCTCGACGAGCCATCCGCCGGGCAGGATCACCGGACCGCGCGGCAGTTCATGCGCGAGGTCGTGGCCATCCCGGGCCTCGAATCGATCTTCCTTGTGACCCATGATGTCGACCTTGCATTGACGCACGCAGACCGTATCCTGCTGTTCAGGGACGGTCAGGTCGTCGCGGATGGCCCGCCTGCCCTGGTCGTCGAGGACGAAGATCGCTGGATCGCCTGCAACCTGCGCCTGACCTCGCTGATGCGAGCGAATGCGCGCCGGCCTGGCCCGGGCCGGCAGTTCCTCGACGCTGAGACCCTTGCCGCGCTGGTCCTGGCCGACGCCGGGACAGGCAAGCCCAGGGGGGAAGGAGGATCCGCCGTCGGCGCTCGCTGACCTTTCGTCTCTTTCGATACGCTCATCCAAGGAGGGTTCGGATGACTTCGATGCCCATGTCGCGCTCCATGTGGAGCGTCGATTCCCGCACCATCGTCTACGCGGCGATCGGGGCGGCGCTCTACGGCGTGCTGGCTGTGCTCCAGATCACAATTCCCGGCTCCAACAACGTGGCCGTGCGACCGGCCTTCGCGCTCGTCCCGTTCTTCGGGCTGGCGTTTGGACCCGTCGCCGGTCTGTTCACCGGGCTTGTCGGCAACGCCATTGCGGACCAGATCAGTGGCTATGGGCTGCTGACCGCCTGGAACTGGTCCATCGCCAACGGCCTCGTCGGCCTCCTGGCCGGCATCTTTGCGATGGGCTCGATCTCCCGCATGGGCGGCAACAAGATCATCGGCTGGGCGATCATCGCGGCTCTCTCGACCGCGATCGGAATGCTCTTCGTGTTCACCGACATCTTTGTCTTCGGCAACGACTTCAACACGGCCTTGACCGGGAGCTACCTCTGGGTCCTCGTCCCGGATCTCATCGCCGCGGTGATCCTCGTGCCGATCCTGATGCTCGCCTGGGCACCACTGAAGGAGTCGCTCGGCCGCTGAGGCCGCGCGACTCGTCCGCGCGGTGATCTCCACCCCGCGCTACCTGGGACGGGGGTCGTGGCTCGGACGCCGTGACCCCCGCGTCCCGCTCGTCGTCGGCGTCCTGTCGGCAGCGACCGTGATCCAGCTCTGGGACATCAGGATCGTGGCGATCCTCTTCGTCCTGGGCATCCTCTATTACCGGACTGCGAGCATTCCCTTTCACCTCGTCCGCAGGCAGTGGGCGTTCGCGATCGTGTTCGTCTCGTTCATCGTCCTCGTCAACACGATCCTGACGGGCGGCGAGATCGGCAACTTCGATCGCTCCCAGCTGCATCCGCTCGGCTACCTGCCGATCCTCGGCACGCCGATCTCGGCTGAATCACTCAGCTACGGCGCCACCCAGCTGCTTCGCTTCCTGACCTTCATCACGATGGGCTTCCCGATCGCGTACGCGATCGCCCCGAGCGACCTGGGCCCGGCCTTGGCCCGCCTCCGGATCCCCGAGAAGTTCGCCGTCGGCGTCGATTTGACGTACCGCTTCATCCCGTCACTGGCCGGGGACCTCCAGGAGACGATCGATGCGCAACGCGTCCGGGGCTATGAGTGGGACAAGGGCGGCGGCGGGCCCATCGGCCGGGTCCGGCGGACGGTTCCGCTGCTCGTGCCCCTGACGATGAATGCGATCGTCGGCGCCGAGGACACGATTGACGCGATGGACCTGCGCGGATTCGGGACCGGACACCGGACGTGGCTGCGAGAGCTCAGGTATGACCGCGCCGATCGGGCGCTGTTGCTCGCGGCCACGCTGATCCTCGTCATCATCACCGTCATCTCGATTGGCGGTTACACGAAGCTCTGGGTCTTCCCGCCGCTCCTGCAGCTGGCCGGCGGCTGAGGTTCCAAGCACGAGCTCCTGCCGCAACAACGTGGGGTCGTGGGTCCCCCGGATCAGGACGACGCCGGCGACGGGCTCGCGGTCGGAGCGGGAGTTCGTGGACCCGGGCTCGGGGTGGGCGGGTTGTTGTCGTCGACCTTCACGCCCGGGATGAGGACAAGGACCCAGCCCGGCTCGATGTGGCCGGGGCTGTAACTCGGCCCCGCCTCCGGGTCGAGGCCCGGGTACGTGCCCCGGTTCCACCAGGCGATGCTCCGGGCCGTGGTCTTGTAGGCGTGGGCGATGGTGTTGAGGCTGTCGCCAGCCTTGACGACGATGTTGATGAAGGTCGGCTCGGGCGTTGGCGTCGGCCGGACGAAGGTCGGCAGGACCGATCCCGATGGTGATGCCGACGGGGCCGGGCTGGGCAGCCCGGACGGCGAACAGCCGCCTCCCTGGCCGGGGAGGCACGATGCGGTCGGTGATGGCGTCGGCCCCCCGGCGGTCTGCGGCAGGAGCCCCGGAACGAACAGGATCGCCCCGATCAGGGCGGCGGCCACGAGGAGCAGGGCGACGACGAGCAGCGGTGAGGTCAGCGGGCTGCGGCCGGGGCGCGGGTCCCCGCGTGGGCGGCGGATCGGCGGCTCCTGGTCCATGGCGCCAGTCTGACGCGGTTTCGGCGCTGCCGGTTACGGCCCGACGTCGATCGGCGTCGGGACCTGGAGCGTGAACTCTCCGGCAAGGGCCATGCCCTCGCTGGCTGTGGCAACCCGGCCGCCACCGGCGCGCTTGGCCACGAAGCACGCCCGGTCGGCGGCGAGGAGGATGTCCTCGGGCGTCGTACCGTCGGCCGGATAGGTGGCAACGCCGGCCGATGCGTCGACGTGGCTGCCCGCCTTCTGGATCCCCGACGCGGGCCCGGCCGTGTCGGCCAGCGCGAGACGGATGCGGTCGGCCACGGGTCCGACATGGGCGGCATCGGTCCGCGGCAGGAGGACCGCGAACTCGTCGCCGCCGTAGCGGAAGACGGCGTCGCTGTCGCGGCTGGCGCCGACGATGGACCGGGCGATCTTGCGCAGGAAGTCGTTGCCGACCTGGTGCCCATAGTTGTCGTTGACAAGCTTGAACCGGTCGAGGTCGACCATCATCAGGCTGAAGGTATCGCCGGCGGCCACGGCCGCATCCAGCGCGTGCCGGAAGCTCCGATGGTTGCTGAGGCCGGTCAGGTCGTCGGTCTCGGCCTGGCGGGCGATCGCGCCGTGGATCTCGGCGTTCTGCACCGCAATCGACACCTGTGCCGCGAAGAGCTTGACCAGCTCGAACTCCTGGTCGGTGAACGAACGGCCCTCCCCGAGGCGCTCGATGATCAGGATGCCGCTGGCGCCGCTGCGGCCGCGGAGGGGCACGCAGATGAGCCCGCCGTGGACCGGTCCGCGAGCCCGGAGGAACATCCGTGGCTCCGTGAACTGGTCGTTGAGCAGGATGGCCTCGTTGTGCTCCTGGACCCAGGTCGAGATGCCGGTCTCACCGGGCTGCCAGGGCTCCAGGTACTCGGCCGCATCGGAGCCCTTGGCCATGACCGGGACCAGAACGCCCGTCTCCCGATCGAAGAGGTCGATGGCCACGTTGTCCCAACCCACCAGCTCGCCCAGGCGGTCGGCCACGGATTCCAGCAGGGAGCCGGTGTTGAGCGTCGTCAGGATCGATTCGGTGATCTGGAGGAGATGGCGCTGACTCTGGACCTGGCGCTCGAGGCTCTGGGTCGCGTCCGCATGAGCCATCGCCTGGGCGGCGAAGCTGGCGTAGATCACCAGCAGCCGGAGATCGTCGTCGGCGAACTGGCGGAGGCCGAGCTTCGAGAGGACCAGGACGCCCAGGACGTCATCCTCGAAGAGCATCGGGGCCAGGAGCATCGACTCGTCGAGGTCCGCGTCGGTGCCGGGGATGGTGTTGGCCCGCGGATCGGCGGCCGCATCGGGCAGGTTCTGGGCGACCCGGTGGGAGGCGACCCAGCCCGTGATCCCGGACCCCATCTTGACCTTCAGCTGGTCCGGGGTCTCGTCGACGTATTCGCCGACCTGGCCGCGCATGGCGACCGGGATAAGCTCGTCGCCCATGACGCGATAGACCCGGACGTTGTGGTAGTTGATGAGCTGGTTGAGCTCGGTCGCGATGGCCTCGCCGATGGCGGCCACATCGGACAGGCGATTGAGCCGCGTCCCGAGCTGCTGGATCGACTGGAGCTGGGCGGCCCATGTCGCCAGCTGGGCGTACGTCCGGGCGCTCCGGATGGCCACGCTTGCCTGGGTCGCCAGGGCAGCCATGGTCGAGAGCTCGTCGGGCGTCCAGTGATGGGGCTTGTCGTGGTAGACGTTGAGGCTGCCGACCCCATCGGTATCGTCGACGTCGAGGAGCGGCGCCACGCAGACGGTGTCGTAGCCCTCCTGGACCACCGAGGCGCGCGCCTCGACGGCCCGCGGATCGTCGCGATAGCCAACCGCGAACAGCGGCTGCCGGGCCGCCATCGCCGCGCCGGCCAATGAGTTGCGGGTCACCGGACGCAGGCCGCCCAGGTAGGCCGCCGAGAGACCCTGGGACGCAACGGCCCGTCGGGTCCCGTCGGTTTCGAAGAGGAACACGGCTGCCCGATCCCCGCCGAACATCGTCAGGGCATGATCAACGAGCCGGCCCAGGACCTGCTCGGGGTCAAGGCGGCTGCCGATGTCGCCGGCAACGCGACCCAGCGCCTCTGCCCGGTGGATCCGGTGGTCGAGCTCGGTGGCGACGTCGGCGGCCCGGACGATCGAACCGAGCACCTCGGCCGCCCGAAGCAGGAGGGCCTCCAGGACGCCGGGCGGCGGTCCTTCGGCATCGGTGGCCACGACCAGCACCCCCCAGGACCTGGTCAAGCCGGGGATCGAGCAGGCGACCTCCTGGCCGGCGAGGCCGGTCAGCCGGCCGCCGATCTCCTGGGCCGTCGAGAACACCACGGTTCCCGATTGTGCGAGCGCCTCCCCGAGCAGGCCCTGGCCGGCCGGGGCGGAACGGAGGCGCGAGGCGGCAGCACCGGACATGCCGACCGGGTCCAGTCGATCGTCCTTCACCCGCCAGATGGAGGCGTGCCGGAGGCCCGTGCCCTCGCGGATCGTCCGGGTCGCCGAGCCGAGGAGAGCCTCGGGATCGACGGCCGTGCCGGCCACGGACGCTGCCAGGCGCCCGAGATCGCCTAGGACCGCGAGGCTCCGGGCGGTCGCGTCGCTGGATGTCTCGTCGGCCGTTTTCTGGGGGCTTCCGACAAGCCTGGCCGTGGCGGCGGGCGGCCATGCCGCCAGCCCCCCCCGCCGGAACCCAGCCCGGGCTCCGCGGGCCCGCAGGGCACGCGACATCGGCAAGGGCTGCTCGTCGGCCGCAGGTCCGGCCGCGGCGTTGGCGAGGAATCGATGGAGGTCGCTCAGCCGGTAGCGGCGATCACCCCGGGGATTGATCCGGTAGTAGCGAAGGCGGCCGGCATCGCTCCACGCCCGAACCGTGTTCGGGTGGATGCCGAGGACCTGCGCCGCACGAGTGACCGTGAGCGTGGCATCGGTTGGACGAGAGAGCAACGGCGCGAGCGTGGACAACCAACCCCCGAAGGATTTGTGAAGTTCGTGGCCACTCTACGAACCCCACAGTTCTTGCCAATAGGACGAAAGTCCCACCGGCTCGCGCATCTGTCAATGCGGGTCCGAGTTCCTCGGCCCCCCGGTCGCCCGGACGAAGGCGAGGGTCAGGAGCACGGCCACGATCGCGATGCCGATCACGCCGAGGATCGCTGCCAGCGGCGCTCCCACGAGGCCCGGACCCTGGCCCGATGACCGGGTGTCCGAACCCGTGACCGCGCTGGGCGCGGGTGAGGCGGCGAAGGCGCTGCCCGGGAGCACCAGCATCACCAGGCCCAGCGCCACGAGGGCGGCCGCGGTCACGAGGAGGATCGCCGCCAGGCGAGCCCGAAGCGACGACCCGCCGGCCAGGATCCGCATCGCCTCTGGCTGCTCGAGGGTCGTGAGGATCAGGGGTCGCCCGAGCCCGGGGCCCATGCGCGGGCCGCCCTCGGGGCCGAGGCCCGGGACGCCGGCGATCGTGGCGTGCTCGACGTTCGAGACGAGCTTCACCACGACCCTGGCGGGCAGTGAATCGAGGAGCGCTTCGGGCGCCCGGTCGCCGAGGTCGCCCACCAGGCCGACGGTTTCGCGCGGGACGACGACGAGGCCCTCGTCGAGCCCCTCGATGTCCACGGCGATTCCGTCGAGCCCTTCACGAACCTCGAAGGGCACGGCCTCCCGGACGAGGTCGAAGTCGCGCCACCGGCCGTCCTGGCGGGCCTGGAAGCGGGTCTGCCGAAAGACGAGGGGCCGGTGGTCGACGTCCTCGAAGTCGGTCTCGCTGTCGAGCCGGCCGGTGACCCGGACATAGGCCGGAGATCCGCCACGGGCGATGGCGATGGCTTCGGCCACCGACACGCTGCGGGCCGCCGCCAGGAGGCGGCCGATCCGGAAGCGCGGACCGTAGCCGCGGAGCACGGCAATCGCGCCGCCGAGGGCGGCGGCGCCGGCGAGGATCACGACGAGGCCGTCCACGGGCGGGAATGATAGCCCGGGACCCGTGCTTTTCCCGTTCGGCTCGGGGAGCGCGCGCCGCGGGCCCGGCCGCATCGGGGCGGGATCTCCCGGGCATGGAAAGGCCCGGAGGAACCTACCCGACACGTGGACCTTGATGCGATCGCGGCCGTTAGTGTCGCTCAGCCCCTCCGGGCTGGGTACAACGCTACCGGCCAGCGGCAGGAGCCGTCAACCAGGTCTGTCCACGAGTTGTGTCACGAGCCCGCGGGTTGTCCACCACGCGTCCACACGCGGGATCATGCGGCCCGAGGCGCCGGGGCCTTTTCCGGCGATACATCTCGTTGAATAGCCCGCCGGGGGAGCGTGGGATCGCGCTGCTCGCGGTTGCCAGCCGTTGCTCGAAACCAGCGGCGCGCCGCGGCGCCGAGCCCGCTCAGCCCGCCGATCGACCAGTCGAGGGATCGAGGGCGTTGTGCTGGCCGCTGTAGCTCGTCAGGACGAGCCGGCCGCCGACGAGCTCAACCGCCGTGACGACATCCGAATGGGCGATTCGCCAGGCCACGCTCCCGTTGGCTTCGAGGGCGAACGTCTCGAGCTCGGCCTGGACGATGACGTGGCGAAGGCGCGGCGATGCCATGACGGCCAGGATCGGCGTCGCGGAGCGATGGCTCCAGGCGAGCGTTCCCGTCCGGGATTCGAGCCCGTACGCGTGGAACCCGTACTTCACGACCAGGAGCCCCTCCGTATCCCAGAGCACCGCGGTCGGCTCGTCGTTGAGCGTCGACGCCAGGCGGACGGTCCAGGGGCCGGCCGGGCCGTCGATCCGGAGCTCCGCCCGGCAGCGGGCATCGGCATCGTCGGCGACCAGGGGCCCGAGGTCGGTCAGGGAGCCGCCTGCCTCGGTCAGTGCAAACACGGCGGCAGCCTGCCCGGAACCGCCCCACCGCCAGCGCGCCCGAAGGCCGCCCGGATAGGTGATCGTCGCGTCGTGGGGATCGGCGGGACGGCCGGTTCCACGGCCGGCGCTCATCAGACAGCCTGCGGCGTGCCCGCGAGCCCGGTCTGGCCGTGGTCCTCGGTCATCGGCGCGACGACCGCATCGGCGAGCATGCGGAGGGTGGCCGGGGCCACCGGGAAGACGGCCGTCGGCAGTCCGGCCGCGGCCCATACGACCGGGTAGCGCCCGAGGTCCGGATCCATGATCACCCGGATCCGCCGGGTATGGCCGATGGGCGGGATGCCGCCGATCGTGAAGCCGGTCAGGTCGTTGGCCTCGTTCGCGGTCGCCCGGCGGACGTCGGATCGCCCCAGGACCGCAGCCAGTCGGGGCAGCGAGACCCGGTTCGGGCCGGAGACCAGACAGAGGATCGGTTCGAGCTCGCCGTCGTCCGTCTCGACCGCGAAGACGAGCGACTTCACGATCTGCCCGAGCTCGGCCCCGACCGCCTTCGCGGCGTCCTCGGCCGTGTGCGTCGACTCGGCGAAGACGGTCACCTCGAGGGTGACGCCCTTCCGCTCGGCCGCGTCGATGACGCGCCGAACTGCGGCATGGAGAGGGGAGGCTGGCATCGGCGGCGAGTCTAGCATTCGAGCGGCCGGGTCCTGACCGGGCGGCGGCACGCTACGATCCGGCAGTGGATGCCGTGGTCTTCGACTGGGACGGGACGCTCGTCGATACCCTGCCCGCGATCACCCGGGCCAATGCCGAGGTCCTCGGGGCGTACGGGGTCCACTACGACGAGGCGGCCTACCGGGCCGCCTACAGTCCCGATTGGCGGGCGATGTACCGCCGGCTCGGCGTCCCGGAAGCGGAGATCGAGGCGGCCGGCGGGCGCTGGCTGGGAGCCTACCGGGCCCTGATGGGCGAAGCCATGGCGTTCCCCGGCGTCGGCGACGCCCTCGCCGCGCTCGCCAGGGCGGGCTTCACGATGGGCCTCGTCACGGCCGGCGACCGGGCGGTGGTCGAGCACCAGCTCGAGACGACCGGCCTGGGGGTCCACCTCGCGGTGCGGGTCTGTGGCGACGACATGCCCTTTGCCAAGCCCCATCCGGCCCCGCTGCTGCAGGCGATGTCCGAGCTGGGCCTTCGGGATCGGCCCGATCGCGTCATCTATGTCGGCGATGCGCCCGACGACATGCGCATGGCCCGGGCCGTGGGCACCATCGGCATCGGCATCGAGTCGATCCTCGGCGAGCGCGGTGATCTCGAGGCGGCCGGCGCGTCCGAGGTCGCCACGTCCGTCGCGGGCTGGGTGGCCGCCTTCCTGGCGAGCGCGGCCACACGATGACCGACGGAGCTGCCGGAGCGGCGGCACGCCACGCCCTCGTCCTGGCCGACGGCGGCGCGCCGACGCGCGCGGCGCTGGACGCCGCCTGGCCGGGCTGGGAGGCCGGGATCGACCTGGTGATTGCCGCCGACGGGGGGGCCCGGCTGGCCGAAACCCTGGGCCTGACCCTGGATTCCTGGGTCGGCGATGGCGATTCGCTCGGCGAGGAAGGGGTCGAGGAGCTCCGGCGCCGTGGCATCTCGGTGGCCCTCGAGCCGGCCGACAAGGACACCTCCGATACGGAGCTCGCCCTCCTCGCGGCGATCGCGGCCGGCGCACGGTCGGTGGTCATCCTGGGCGCACTCGGCGGGGCCCGGCCGGATCATGCGGTCGCGAACCTGGCCCTCCTCGGTCACCCGGCGGCCGCCGGCCGGGTGGTGACGATCCTCGATCCCTCGGCCAGGCTCCACCTGCTGTCTGGTCCAGCTGCCGCGATGAACCTGCCCGGACGGATCGGCGATCTCGTGTCACTGATTCCGTTGGAGACGACGACCGGGGTCACGGCGACCGGGCTCCGGTACGCGCTGGCCGGGGCGACCCTCGCCTTCGGCCCGGCGCGCGGGATCTCGAATGTGCGCCTGACGTCACCCGCGACCGTCTCGATCAGGACGGGCCGGCTCCTCGTCGTGGAGGTCCCTGCTACGCTCCCGGCATGACGATGCCCGTCGCCGGGGACGCCGCCCCGGAGATCGCCCTCCCCGACGAGAACGGCAACATTCACCGGCTGTCCGAGCAGCGCAGCCGCTGGACGGTCGTGTACTTCTATCCGGCCGACGACACCCCGGGCTGCACCACCGAAGCCTGCCAGTTCCGCGACCTCGACGAGGATGTCCGGGACACGGGCGCCGATGTCTGGGGCATCAGCCCGGACGGCGCCTCGAGCCACCGTCGCTTCCGCGAGAAGTTCGACCTGCCGTTCACCCTCCTCTCCGACGAGGACCATGCCGTGGCCGGGGCCTACGGGGCCTGGGTCCTGAAGGCGAACTACGGCCGCGAGTACATGGGCATCCAGCGCTCGAGCTTCCTCGTCGATCCGGAGGGCCGGATCGCCCATGCCTGGCCCAAGGTCAAGGCCGACGGGCACGCCGCGGAGGTCCTGGCCACGCTCGGCGTGGCCCGCCTCGAGCGCGCCGCCGCCGACGCCTGACCTCGGGACCGTGGTGCCTCGAGCGTCAGGCGGGCGCACTGAGACCTCGCTCGTGGGGGGATACGGGCGAGGCCTCGGCCTGCATTGTAATAACGGGTCCGGGATCCGAGGAGCGAATCCCGCAGGATGGCGCCGATGACGGAACAGAAGGCGTCAGCGCCGCTCGAGACCGCCCACGAATGGCGACCGGCGCGCTTCATGGTCATCGTCGCCCATCCCGATGACGCGGATTTCGGGCCGGCCGCGACGGCCGCTCGCTGGATCGACGCCGGCTCTGCCGGCTGGCTCGTCTGCTGCACCAGCGGCGACCAGGGCGGTGAGGACTTCGCCGCCGATCCGCTCGTGCTCGGGGCCCTGCGCGAGGCGGAGCAGCGAGCCGCGGCCGAGGTCGTCGGCTATGCCGGGGTGACCTTCCTCCACCAACCCGATGGGGCACTGGCCAATGACCTCGCCGTCCGCGAGATGCTCGTCCGCGAGATCCGGAGCTTCCGCCCCGACGCCGTCCTGACGACGGACCCCGAAACGCTCTTCCACGAGGATGGCGGGGTCAACCACACCGACCACCGGGCGGCCGCGATCGCCGCCGTCGATGCGGTCTATCCGGCGGCCCGGAACCCGATGGCGTTCCCGTGGCTGGCGCGTGACGGGCTGGCCGCCCACGAGGTCAGGCGGCTCTACCTCTTCTGGACCAACCACGCGACGGCGCGGGTGGACGTCACGGCCACGATCGGCCGGAAGGTCGATGCGCTGCGGGCCCACGCCAGCCAGATCAAGCATCCCGAGAAGCTCGACGAGCGAATGCGGGACTGGGCGAGGGACGAGGGTGCCCCGATCGGCGTCGAGGCCGGCGACGCCTTCCGGGTCATCGTCATCGACGACGATCCCGAGGAAGCATCCGACCGATCCGATGCCGAGACCGCCGCGCAGGAGCGCTGAGCTCCGGGACTCGACCCCGTCGCGCCGGAGCGCAGAGCCCGCGCCCGAGGCTGACCGTCAGCCCCGAGACTGGGAGCTTCGGCCCGCGGCCGAGCATCAGCCGGCGGCGACCGGGTCCAGGAGCGCGGCCCGAACGCGATCCCACGCCAGCCAGAGCCGGTCGAGCCGGGGGCCCGTCTCGCCGAGAAGGTCCTGGACCTCCTCGAGATCGAGGGTCGGTGCGTTGGTCGCGAGGTAGTCGTCCGTCGCCACGGTGACCTCGCGATAGAGAGCCCCGATCTCATCCTGGGTCGGCCAGGCCCGGACCCGACGCGGCTCCAGACCCGCCGCCGCGACCGCCAGGGTCAGCTCGCGATAGGTCGGGATCCGGTCCTCGGCCCAGCCGTCGACAGCGTCGAAACGGTGGCCGGTCGTCGCGAGGGCCGCCGCGATCGTCCGGCATTGTGCGAGCGTGAACGTGTCCCAGAACGGGTTGCCGACGGGCACGTCCAGCCAGCCGGCCTCGACGGCCCGCTCCGCGACCTGACCGGCGAGCCCCATCAACGCCGCATGCCACGCCCGGCGCTCTGCCACGTCGGGGCCCGCGAGCACGGCCGCCGTCGCGAAGAGGGCCTGGTGGTCGCCGCGGAGGATGCGCACGAGAGCCGGGGCCGCGGCGGCATCGCTTTCGGGGTAGGCGCCGATGGAGGGCAGCGGGGACCCGATGGCTGCGGGCCCGGGCTCGGGCTGGGCCAGACCCCGCCCTCGGGATTCGAGGAGCGCCGTCGCCGTCGGAAGGCCCGTCCGATAGAGCCGCGCTGCCGCCAGGGCCGCCTGCACCCGGACGACGTCGAGGGCGGGATCGCGCTCGGGCTGGATCGGGATCCCCACCGATGCCGCGGCCCGTGTCTCAAAGGAAACGATTGTTCGATGTTCAGCCGGCCGCAGGCCTACCGAATGGATCGGCAGCGGGAGGGTGAAGGGCGTCCCTTCGGGTGGTGCGTCGCGGTCGAGCCGGCGTCGATCGGCGGGTCCTCCGCGAGCCGGTTCCGCCGTCGCCGTGACGAATGCGTCGGACGAAAGGGTGGCGCCGCGGCGGGGCACGGCATCGCGTTCCATGGTCAATTTCACCCCGCGGACCGGTTGCCGGCTGCCAAGGACCATGACCAGGGCGGCCCCGCTCGCTACGCCCAGCACGAGCCCGAGCGCCAGGAAGGCGAACTCGCTCGCGGTCATCTCCCGTCTTTCCCGGCCGGCCACCTGGGCCGATCGTCGTCCGCGGTGGAGCGTAGCTGCGACATTGGGGCCCGTCAACTTCGATTCGCGCTCGATTCGCGGGGCGCCGCCCACGACCCCGATCTTTTGCGCCGCCGATCCGCAGGATGGTAGATTCTGGTTCGCCGGCTGGTCACCGCCGGTCTTCTTGTTCGCCCGCCCCCCAAGCGCCGCCAAACGAGAAAGGCACGACCACCACTTGGCCCTCGACCTGCACCAGGAGTTCCTCGTCCAGCCCGTCGACGCCTCGTGGTTGCAGTGCAACATCGAGTGCCAGGAGGCGTGCCCGGTCGGGACGAACTGCCGGGGCTACCTGAACCTCGCCGCCGAAGGGCGGTTCGAGGAGGGCTACATCCTGTCCCGGGAGCCCAATCCGGTCGCGGCGATGTGCTCCTACGTCTGCTCGGCTCCCTGCGAGCGGGCCTGCCGGCGCGGTGATATCGATCGCCCCCTCGCGATCCGGGCCATGAAGCGCTTCCTCGTGGAGTGGCACGAGGCGTCGGGCATTCCTGACGTCATGCCCCACATCGAGGCGCGGGCGGAGCGGGTGGCCATCGTCGGTGCCGGGCCCGCAGGGATCTCAGTCGCCCGTGAGCTGGCGACCAAGGGCTACAGGGTGGACGTCTTCGACAGCCTGCCCTACGGCGGCGGGACGATGCTCATCGGCGTCCCGGCCTTCCGCCTCCCGCGCGAGGCCATCGAGATGGACGTCCGGCTCGTCGAGCGCCTCGGCGTCCGCTTCCACTTCAACACCACGATCGGCAGGGACACGACCTTCGAGGACCTCCAGCGGGACTACGACGCCATCGCCATCACCGCCGGAGCAATGAACGCGGTCGCCCTGGACGTGCCCGGCGCGGATCTCGAGGGCGTCGACTACGGCGTCGATTTCATGAAGCGGGCCAACCTCGGCGAGGAGCTCACCGTCGGCCACGACGTCGTCGTCATCGGCGGCGGCTACACGGCCATGGACTGCTCGCGGACGAGCCTCCGCCACGGGGCGGAGAACGTGGCCATCGTGTATCGCCGAACCCGCTCTGAGCTGGTCGTCGACGAGGAAGAGCTTGGCGAGACCGAACGCGAAGGCGTCCGCATGGAGTTCCTCGCCAGCCCGGTCGAGGTCCTCGGCGAGGACGGCCACGTGACCGGCGTCAAGTTCATCCGCAACAAGCTCGGCGCGCCGGATGCCTCCGGGCGGCGATCCCCGGTGCCGATCGAAGGCTCCGAGTTCGTCATCGCCGCCGATGTCGTCATCCCCGCCGTGTCCCAGGCCGCCGACCTGACGTTTCTGCCGGTCGAATCGACGTTCGAGGTCAATCGCGGCCGGGTCAAGGTGGACCCGGCGACCTACGCGACCAACGTCCGCGGCGTCTTCGCCTGCGGCGACTTCGTGACCGGACCGACCACCCTCATCGAGGCCGCCGGGCACGGCAAGAAGGCGGCCTACGCCATCGACCGTTACCTCGCCGGCCGGACCGACGTCACGGTCGCGGCGAATGTCAAGGTCACCAGCTCGTGGCGCCACGAGATGCCCGAGTTCTACGACATCCTGCCGCGCCAGCACATCCCCATGGTTTCGCTCGAGGCCCGGATGCCCTCGACCGACCCGACCGTCAACTTCACGACCCCGGTCGAGATGGGCTACGACGCGACGGCCGCCGTCGCCGAGTCGACGCGCTGCCTGATGTGCAACTACAACATCTGGTTCGACCCCTTCCGGTGCGTTCTGTGCGGGGCCTGCGCCGACGTCTGTCCCGAAGGCGTCATCCACATGGTCGACATCAACCAGCTCAAGAGCGAGGGACTCCTGACCGAGGTCGAGGAGGCCTACGGCTGGGAGAACGGCGGGGCGATGATCCTCGACGAGGAGCGCTGCATCCGCTGCGCCCTATGCGTCAAGCGATGCCCCTTCGACGCCATTACGATGGAGCGGTTCGAGCTCCAGGAGGTCTCGAGTGACGGGCGGCTCTACAAGGAGTCCTACCGTGACGCCCAGCTCGCCGGGACGGCCGGCGTGGCAGGAGGTTCCAGGTGAGTTTCCTCGAGCGGGTGGACACCTCCATCCGCCGCAGCCCGATCTGGCGCTCGCTGTTCAGGAACCCGTACCCCAACGACGAGCGATCGCGGGCGTACGCGGTCATGAACAACGTCTTCCTGCACCTCCATCCGGTGCGGGTCCGCCAACACGCCGTCCGGTTCGCCTACACGTTCTGCCTCGGCGGGCTGTCGTTCTTCCTGTTCCTGGTTCTGACCGTGACCGGCGTCTACCTGATGTTCTTCTACGTTCCGTCCTCGACCCAGGCGTACACGAACATCCTCGATCTCCAGACCCGCGTCACCTTCGGTCTCCTGACAAGGAACATCCATCGGTGGGGCGCCCACCTGATGGTCTTCTTCGTCTTCCTCCACATGATGCGGGTCTTCTATCACGGGGCCTACAAGCCGCCGCGTGAGTTCAACTGGGTCGTGGGGGTCATCCTCCTGTTCCTGACGATCATGCTCAGCTTCACCGGCTATCTCCTGCCGTGGGACCAGATCGCCTACTGGGCCATCACCATCGGCTCGAACATGGCCGGCTACGCGCCGCTGTTCAACGTCCCGGGCAAGGTCCTCCTGCTTGGCGGACTGGAGGTGGGGCAGAACACGCTGCTTCGGTTCTATGTCCTCCACATCATGGTCTTCCCGCTCTTTGCCGCCATCTTCCTCGCGGTGCATTTCTGGCGCATCCGTAAGGACGGAGGCATCAGCGGCCCGCTATGACCGACACCAAGAAGCCGGACGACACGCGGGTGGTGGCGCCGGTGGATCCAACCCGGCGGACCGAGATCGACAAGCAGCGCGTGCCGATGTCGGCGCGGCCGTACCGGCTGCTGGCGATGGTCAAGCAGGATGCCGTCGTCCGCGTCCAGAAGGAGCCCGACGACACGGTCATGACCTGGCCGCACCTGCTCTCGATCGAGTTCCTGGCGGCCGGGGTCATGAGCATCTTCCTGCTCCTGATGGGCCTCTTCATCAATGCCCCGCTGGAAGAGCTGGCCAACGGCAACGTCACGCCGGCGGTGGCCAAGGCGCCCTGGTACTTCCTGGGGCTCCAGGAGCTCCTGGCCTACTTCCACCCATCGGTGGCCGGGGTGCTCGTTCCGACGCTCGTGCTCGTCGGGGCCGCCCTGATCCCGTACGTCGATCGGGGCAACCTCACGGCAACGCGGCCCTCGGAGCGCAAGACCGCGGTGGTCCTCTTCTCGCTCTTCTGCATCCTCGGCCTGACGCTGACCTTCATCGGCATCTTCTTCCGAGGCCCGGGCTACAGCTTCGTCATCCCGTACCTGCCGTTCTTCCAGAACAGCACGAACGGGCTCCACTTCGCCCTCTGAACCGCTTCGCAGGGACCTTCGACCACCGATGAGCAACTACCACGTCGAACCGATTGACGAGCCCCAGGCCCTGACCGGCCAGGCGCTCAAGTCCATGCGCCAGCACCCGGTCCAGGGCATCTCCCGCCGCCGGCTGCTCCGCCTCTCCCTGGGTGGGGGCATGGCGGTGTGGCTGACCGAGGTCCTGGGGGGAACGCTGAACTTCCTGTGGCCGAACCTCAGCGGCGGCTTCGGGGGCCTGGTGAAGATCGGGACGTTCGACGACATCAAGGTCAAGAACAGCCAGCTGCCGATCGCCGACGGGTTCCCCGCCTACTTCCCCGACGGCCGCGCCTTCATCGTCCTGATCGACACCTCGCGCCAGAACTTCGTCGAGGGCGAGGACAAGACCGGCGACGGGACGGCCCTGAACGTGCGGGCCCTCTACCAGCGCTGCCCGCACCTGGGCTGCAAGCCCAACCCGTGCCTCAAGAACTTCTGGATGGAGTGCCCCTGCCACGGGTCGCGCTATGACCGGCTGGGGATCAAGGCCCTCGGCCAGCAGTACGGGCCGGCGCCACGGAGCATGGATCGCTTCTCGGCCAAGGTCGACGCGGCCGGGGTCCTGACGCTCGACACGTCCAAGATCACCCTGGGGCCGTTGCCGGTGGCGGTAGGCCAGCCCGGGATCATCCCGCCCAAGAGCCCGACGGGCTGCATCTGATGCCCGCCGTCCGTCTCGCCCGCCGCCTCGCTCGAGCCAGCCGATGACCGACGATCCCGGCCGCGAGCCCGAGCAGCGCCTGCCGGCTCGCCGCCCATCGAGCGAGCCCGCGCCCGTCGAGCGCTTCTCGGCGCCGCCATCGGCCCACGCCCGAGACCTCTCGCCCGAACGGGCCGCCTCGATCGTCCGTCAGTCCTCGAGCGCCCGCTGGGTCGGCTTCATCGCCGTGGTCGTGGTGATCCTCTTCACGATCGGCTACTACTTCTACGAGGTCGGCCTGCCCCTCAACCTCTCGACCCCACGGGTCGTCAGCGAGGCCAAGACCCAGCAGGTCACGGCCGTCGAGCGCGGTTACAACCTCTACCAGGCGAACTGCGCCCGCTGCCACGGGCCGCAGGGCAAGGGCACCGAGGAGGGCTACATCGCGCCGCCGCTCAACGACCCGATGAAGCTCTTCGACCACCTCAACGCGACGTATATCAAGAACGTCCTGACGGCCGGCGGTCGCTACGTCTGTGGCAATGCCACCAGCATCATGCCCGTCTGGGCCGACACGAACGGTGGGCCCCTGAACTACATTCAGATCCAGGAGCTGATCGCCTTCATCCGCTCAGACGCAACGCAGACGTACATCATCCGGAATCCCACGCTGAACGAGCCGGTCATGGGGCCGGACGGCAAGGTCAAGACGTTCAACGGCTGGGTGGCCCCGAGCTTCAAGCCGGCCGCCGACGCGACCGCGGTGCCGGCCTGCTGGAGCGGCGCGGCCGGCGGCGCGACGGCGAGCCCGGGGCCGACGCTGCCCACTGGCTCCGAGGTCGTCAAGGTCACGGCCGAGGGCGTCGCCTACGACGTCCACGCTCTCAGCGTCGGCGCCGGCAAGGCCTTCGGCATCGACTTCAACCAGAAGGATGCGAACGTCGGCGGTCACAACGTCGAGATCAAGGACTCGACCGGCGCGGTGGTCTTCGACGGCGAGGTTCTGCTGAACCCGGCCGAGGTGACCTACTCGGTGCCGGCGCTCACCGCCGGGAGCTACACCTTCCTCTGCAAGATCCACCCGATCCCGGCAATGACCGGCACCCTCACGGTCAAGTAGGAAGGCACGATGTCGCAGGCCCTCCCCGCTGGCACCCCGATCCGGCGTCGCCGAGCCCTCATGGGCCTTCTCGACGCGGACGGCTGGAGCTGGGCATCGGTCAAGGCCTTCATCTGGTTCGGCCTGATCGTCATCCTGCTGGCATACATCCCGGACCGGGCCTACTACTTCACCGTCAACAGGACCCTCGATCTCGGCCTCCTGGCCTGGTCGCCGGTCAACTTCTGCCCGCCCGAGAACAAGACCCTGCCCTGCCCGGCGCCGGTCGGGGCGGTGATCCCATGGGAGCCGACTGCCGGCGGCGTGGCCCTGCCCGGTCCCCGGACCGAGGGCTCGGTAGCCCAGATCGGGACCAAGCTCCTCTACATCGGGGGCTCCGACGGGTCCGCCCCGACCGACACGACCTTCATCTCCGACGTCGCCAGCGGCAACTATGGCGCCTGGACCGCGGGTCCCAAGCTCCCGGAGGCGCGTGCTGACACGGCGACCGTCTCGGTCGGCACGACCATCTACCTGATCGGTGGCAACGGGCCGGACGGCAAGGCGGTCGACACCATCTGGTCGGTCACCTACGACCAGACCAAGAAGGCCTTCGGGGAGTGGAAGCCCGTCGCCGGGCTCGCCCTCCCGGCCGCACGCGCCGCCGAGTCGGCCATCCCGGTCTCGGACGGCCTGGTCGTCGCCGGTGGCCTGGGACCTGACGGCAAGCCCCAGACGACGGTCTGGAAGTCGACCCTCGACGCCAAGGGGCTCCTCGGCAAGTTCGCCGAGCAAGCGGCCCTGCCGAATGCCGTCGCCCACGCGACCATGGCCCAGGTCGGCGACTACGCCTGGATCTGGGGCGGAACGGACGCCAAGGGACCCTCCACCGCGGTCCAGCGCGGGGCCATCGGGACGCCCAAGACCGACGCTACGCCCGCGCCAAACGCGACGCCGGTCGCCCTCCAGCTCCTGAGCTGGAGCGCGTCCAACGGCTACAAGATGCCCCAGGCTCGGACCTCGGCCGCGGGCTTCGCCGCCAACGGCACGATGTACGTCGTGGGCGGCAGCGACGGCAGCGCCCCGAAGAACGAGCTCTACTGGACAGTCCCCAACGGCGACGGCTCGATCCCGGGCTGGAAGCACCTGGACCAGACGGACCTCCCGAAGGCCGGGCTCCAGGGTGGCAGCGCGATCGTCACTGGCACGAACGTGTTCGTCATCGGCGGCGTCACCGTTGATGGCATCCAGTCGAACGCGGTCCGCGCCAACCTCGCCCCGCAGGAGCCATTCTTCCAGGCCGGGCTCGTGGGCGTGGTGGTGCCGGCCCTCCGAATCGACGGCGAGATCGGCCAGCAACTCGGCTACCTGAACGCGGCCGGCGCCGGCACCGTGAACTTCATCATCCTGCTGCTCGTCGGCTGGGCGTATGCCCATCCGGCCACCGTCCGCGGCTGGGTCGATCGCCGGCGCAACCGCCGCCGCTGATCGGAGCGAGACGACGAATCTCCGGCTGATTGGGCCGCACGTGAGCACGCCAAGCGAGGTGCACCATGCGACGCGGGCTGGCGCCTTCCGACCTCGGAGACTTGTTCGACCAGCCCTTGGCGGCGGTTCTCTCAATCGGCCTGCCTGACGGCTCGACCTTCAGTCGACCCGTCTGGCACCGATTCCTCGGCGGACACTTCGTCTTCCAGTTCCCTGCCGGCGATCGCAAGATCTCGATGCTCGAGCACGACCCGCGCGCCACTGTCGTCCTGGCCGAGGATGCGTACCCGTACCGTGCCATCGAGGTGAGGGGTCGCATGCAGATGAGCCGCGAGGGCTACCACGCAGTCGGGGCCGCGATATGCCGCCCGTACGTTGACGCGTTCGACCCGGACTCGGATGTGTCGGCATACCTCAGCGACGAACCGGGCATGGTCGCCGAGCTCCAACCAGACGTAACCACGTGCTGGGACTATGCCGACGACGCGATGATGCCGCCGATCTGAGCCGCCTCGTAATCGGAGGCTCGGCTCCGAGCCGAGGGAGCCGCCCGCGGCCAATGGTCCCAGCCCGCGCCGACGACCTGACCGCGCTTGCTGCGCTCGCGACAAGCTTCATCGACGGGACGAAGTTCACCGGGGTGAGGCAGCCTCCGCTCAGCGCGTTTGAGCGACATCATGACGGGACAATCTCGCCCGCGACCCTCGACGCGCGATGACCACCTTCGTTGCAGCCGATGGACCCGTCGCAGTTGAAATCGAGCCGACCGCGCTGGCAAGGAGGATCGCGCTCTCTATTCGTTGACTGGGTTGCGGGGCCGCACATAATCGCCCTCTGTTGTTGTTCGAAGGGGAGGAGCGGGTCTAATGAGAAGGGTGTTCGTATTGCTCGCCGCGGGTGGGTTGGCGATGGGCCTGTTCACTCCTGCGGTCTCGGCGGCGGCGAGCACATCACCGCGTGCGGTTGTAGACATGTCGTCGCACGGGCCTAACGCCTGCGCGTCGACGCTTCCTGCCAAGGGCCATTTCGCCGGCATCGTGCGCGCCCAGGCCGTCACGGCCGCTTGCCAGGCCCGCACCAGCGACGCGGCCAGGGGCCATCCGCCTCTGATCTGGCATGGCGGCCCCGTAATGGGGACGCCTTCGACTCGCCCGGTCGTGGTGACCCCGATCTTCTGGCAACCAGCGGGGCACCGGATGGACGGCAAGTACGAGAGCATCATCACCGCCTACCTGGCTGGCGTCGCCCACGACAGCGGCCTGCACACCAACGTGTTCTCGACGTTGAACGAGTACTACGGGTCCAACGGAACCATCAGCTACCAGGTCCAGCTGGGCACGCCGATCGTCGACAACAACCGCCTGCCCGCTGACGGCTGCACGGTCGCCAGCAGCGACACCGCGAACATCTACGCGGACCATTCCGGGTACAACGCCTGCCTGGACGATGCCCAGATCCAGACCGAAACCAACAACGTGATCTCGGCCCGGAACTTGCCCGTGGATCTCGGGCACATGTACGTGCTGTTCTTGGCCAAGCACGTTGAGTCCTGCTTCTTCGCGGGTTCGACTACGACGAGCGACAACTTTTGCACGATCAACCACCAGCCGAGCGCGGCCTACTGTGCCTACCACAACGAGAATACGAGCGGCAGCCCGATCTACTCAAACATGCCCTATCCGATCTATGCCTCCGCTGTTGGGTTCACGTGCGGTAGCGACGCCCGGTTCCCCGTCGTGCAAACGCCGAACCATAATGCTGACGGCGATACGGAGGTCAGCCCCACCAGCCACGAGATCATGGAGTCGATCACCGATCCGGATACGGTATCGGGCTGGTACGACGCCAGGGGCTACGAGAACGGCGACGAATGCGCTTACGTATTCGGCCCCACGCTCGGCAAGACTGGGCAGGCCTACAACCAGGTGATCAACGGCCACCACTACCTGACCCAGGAAGAGTTCAGCAACCTCGACTTCGCGAACACCGGGTTGGGATGCCTGCAGAGCGAGTAACTCCAGAGAAGTGACCGACAGGCCGTCTGCGAGAGTTTGCATCCCTCCCGCAGACGGCCGCCCCGGGCCTCGCGCCTCGGCGGCCCCGATGGACCGCCCATAGCTCCTGGGTGCCGGGGCATAGCCGTGTCCGAAGACCTCGACATGGATAGCTGCGTCACGGAGGGGATCGTGCCCTACCAGACAGGACTTCCGCGAAAGCGACGCATCCGCCTGGGCCTCGGCCTGTCCGGGGCGACGATCGCGGTCGTGGCGCTAACCGCTACGTTGGGCCTGTCGAGCGCGGCTCAAGCCGGCGTCCAACCGTCACCTTCGCCGAACGGTGTCCCATCGAGCTGTCCCGGGGCGCTGCCTGGAACCGTCGTGATCAAGTTAACGCCGCCTCCAAGAGATGTTCGACTCGGAGTCCTGGAGAGCGACAACTGTATCGTTGCGTTCGACGAGCAGCAGGACGTGCTTCTTTCCCAGAGCCTCACGGTCGACATCTCGACGCCGGGCACCTACAGGACGACGAAGCTCAAGGCAGCCACGATCGGGAAAGGAACAAGGGTTCGCAGCCATTTCCTTCACGCCGACCGCCTCGGCGCGCCGACGACCGACAAAGTCTTCGATGGAACGGTCGTCTTCGACTCGGCCATCGTTGGAGTCATCGTCCTCGCGCCGAGCCTCAACAAGAGCGACCGTTTGGGAGTTTCCGGAACGCACTATCCAGCCGGCGTCACTCAGCGGGGACTCGAGTTCAACAAGACCGGAACGCTGGATAGCGTGACTTGGGAGACTAAGGCTCCAAATACGCTAACCGTTCATCTGGCCGTCGCGAACTACTTGGATCAAATCCGGGTGATCACAGCCGTGCCGCCGACGCCGACGCCGACGCCGACACCGACGCCAAGCCCGGCCGACCTTGGCACCTCCCAGAGCGTCCCTCCGATCGTTCCCGTGGGGGACGTCTTTACCTTCGGGATCACCGTCCATAACTACGGCCCGGGTGTGGCCACCCAGGTCCAGGTGACCGAGAACGTCGTCGGTCCGCTCACGATCCAAAGCGGCTCCGTGGTGAATGGGAACTGCACGGTCACCACGAGCACAGCGACATGCAAGTTGGGGACGCTGGGCCTTGACGCGTCCGCGACATTCGAGATCAGTGCGCGACTTGACGCGACCGGACTAATCAGCGCGACGGCTTCCGCCGCGGCTGCGTCATTGGACCCCGACTTGGCGAATAACTCGAGCTCGGTTTCGGCATCGACCTGCAACGTCGCCGAGATGGGGCTTCCGACTGGCGGCCTGTCCGCCTGGGGACACAACAGTTACGGCGAGGTCGGTGACGGGACGCAGACGGTCCGTGTTACTCCGGTTGATGTCATCGGCTTAGGGGCTGGGGTGAGCGCCGTGGGTGGCGGCTATTACCACTCGCTCGCGGTGAAGCCGGCCGGCCTGGGCTCCGTATGGGCCTGGGGCCTCAACCAATCAGGCCAGCTTGGCTACCCGGCCGACACAGATGCGATTCCCCACCCCACGCCAGCCGAGATCCCGGGGCTCACCCAGGTCCTTGCGGTTACTGGCGGGTCGTCCTTCAGCGTCGCACTTCGGTGTGACGGGACAGTCTGGACGTTTGGCCTCAATAGCTTCAACCAGCTCGGCCACAGTAGCGGCGGTTCAACGCCTCAGCCCGTGCTCCTTCGTCAGTCTGGAATCCCCGACGCGCCACTTCGTGGGGTCAGAGTCATTGCGAGCGGCTACCTCCACACGCTCGCCCTGCTCGGGGACGGTACGGTCGTCGCCTGGGGCAACAACCAATATGGCCAGACGTCCGGCAACTTCACCTACGCGGAACGTGTTTCTGGGATCAGCGCTCCGCTTGTCAGCGTAGCGGCAGCCCAGGGCGACTCATACGCGCTCGACAACTCGGGACGGATCTGGTCTTGGGGGTCTAACAGCTACGGGCAGCTCGGTGATGTCGGCCGGGGCTCGTTGGATCCAACACCCCGCCTCGTTCCGGGACTGCCCCCGATCCGAAACATTGCTGCCGGGCTATACAACGGGATGGCGCTCGCCGATGACGGCGGTGTCTGGCAGTGGGGGTGTCCCCCCAGTACTTCCAGTGTCTCCTGCACGGCGAGCCCACCCGCCAAAGTTGGCGGCATACCGACGATGCAGACCGTGGCCGGAGGCTACATCTCCTCCGGGAGCCTCTCACCGGACCGACAACTCTGGACTTGGGGTACGAGCAGCGGACACGCGGATCCGCAGGACACACCAGCGCCCGTTCCCGGCCTTGGCGATGTCATGGCGACGTCAGGGACCCCGACGGTCTGGCTCGTCCTGCGAACGCCTAGCGGTTCGGCACTCGCCCAGACGATGACGTTCGCACCGCTGGAAAGCAGCTCGATCAGCACGCCGCCGCTTACGTTGTCCGCGACCGCCTCCTCCGGACTCCCGGTCAGCTACGCGATCGCGTCGACGTCCGCGGCCATCTGCTCGGTGTCGGGGTCCGTCCTCACGCTCCTAGAGCGGGGCACCTGCACCGTCACCGCGAGCCAGGTGGGGAACAGCATCTACCTCGCGGCAACCCCGGTGACTCAAAGCCTGACCGCCACCCTCGGTGGCTTCGTCCAGGCCGTCGGAACAAGCCTTGTCCTCGACGGACAGCCGTTCCGGACCTTCGGCGCGGCGATCTATGAAACGTCCAATTACGGTCATACCGCCGACCCGGACCAGGTCTTCGGCTGGGCCTCCGCCGCCCATCTCAACACCCTCCGCCTGGTTGACATCTTCAATCAGGTCACGACCGACCCCGGAGCCCCCTACGCGGAGGCAGACTGGCAGCGGATCGACGCCCTGATCGCCCGATCACGGGGGGCCGGGATGAAGGTCATCCTGGATCTGTCGTCGTACCGCAACTGGCTGGTGAACTCGTCGGTTATCAGTCATGGCTGGGTGGACAACTGCATGGACAATGGAGATCGGACGCCGGTCGACTATGCGGCCCTCGATCCATACACCGTCGCCCATCGGGCCGACTGGACGACCTTCATGACGTGGGTGGCCAACCGCGTGAACAAGGTCACCGGGGTCACCTACCGCAACGACTCGACCATCCTTGTTGTCTCGATCGCGGGCGAGCCGGTAGGGCCGGGCTATGGCATCTGCGGCCATGCTGTCTCGGCGCAGGAGCTCACGGACTTCTTCGCCTGGTCGCTCGGGGAGTGGAAGTCGCTCGATCCTCATCATCTCCGCTCGAGCGGCGGCCTGCAGGGCACCTATGCCGGGCTCGATTCGAATGGCAACCCGATCCCTTCCGGCCAGCAGGTCGACGGGATCGCGATCTTCAGCCTCGCCGACAACACCCTGCCGTCGCTCCATACCTACCCGCCGCAGGCTACGGCCCTGCCGCTCGCCGACGGCCAGACCCCGGTCCTCGCGCCCGTCGCCCAGTCCCTCGCCAAACCCTGGTTCACCGAGGAGTTCGGCTTCCGTCAGGACGACGGCGATTCGTTCCGGGCGAGCGAGTTTGGCTTCGTGTACGACGAACAGACGGCGAACGGGTCGGCCGGCTCGCTCTTCTGGAATCTTGGGCCGGAGGTCGGCCTCGGGACCTTCGACGTCAATCCGTCGACGCCGCAGACCTGGGCACGCGTCCTCGCGGAGGCTCCATGACGCCCTGTCTGGGTAGGGTGGACATATAAGGCCATTGCCCTCAACATCACTGAGATTTGGTCCGCTCGTTAACACGCCGGAACCGACGACATACGGGGGTGGCAGGACCTGGACGGGTCTACCTCCACGGACTCGATGGCGTCGGAGCCTCGGCTTTCGGCGAAATCGCGTCGCACGGCGCGCTGGATGGTGTGACGTAACGACCGTCATCGGAACCTGCGCACGCGTGGACCGGGACTCGGCGGCTTCGCCCGTGACCGCAGCGAGCCTGGGCCTGTCTGTCGCTGATCGACACAGAGTCGGAGACCTACGATGAAACGCGCCATCCCGGCCCTCGTTGTCATCCTCCTCCTCCTCGCAACGGCAAGCTCCGCCTCGGCTCGGTCAGCTGGGTTCGGCCCGCCGCTGCCACGGTCGTCGGTCGACCGGCGGGATGCGTCGCATAAGCCGCAGGTTCACGTCGTCTACGTCGTCCCGAGCGATGGCGTCGATCGATCGCTGGATACCGACGGAACGCTGACCAACAGCGTCGCGGCGTTCGAGCGCTGGCTTGCCGTGCAGACGGGCGGCCAAGCGTTGCGCATGGACACATACCGCCGCTCGCTCGACGTCACATTCCTGCGCCTCGGTTCGAGCGATGCGGAGATCGCATCGAACGGGCCATTCGTGCGCGAGGCGCTTGAGCTGGCGTTCGACGCCGCTGGCCTTAACGACCCAGACAAGATCTATGCCGCCTATTACGACGGCACGAGCACCTACTCGTGCGGGGGCGGGGCTTGGCCCCCGATTATCCTGGGCAACGTCGCCGCGATGTACCTGCACGGTCTTCCTCAGGGGCCGATCCCGTGCGACTCGGTCTCGTTTACGTCGCCTGGCGGCGGTCCGATGTACCTGGAGTTCGGGATGCTCCACGAGATCATGCATTCGCTCGGCTTCGTCCCCAGCTGCGCGCCGAACGAGTGGCGCAATGGACACGTCAGCGACAGCGCCGACGACCTGATGTGGGGCGGCGATACTCCGTGGGCCCCGAGCGGCTGGAGCGCTGTCGTCCTCGACGCGGGTCACGACGACTACTTCCGGACCTCGATCCCGGGCTGCCTCGACTTCGCTGACAGCGCATACCTGCAACGCTGGCGATGACCGCTCGACGCGTCGCCGCGGCCAGCTGACCTTTTGCTGCGGAGCGCCGGCTTCGGCCGGTCCGTGGCCACCCAACTCCGTGCGGGCCTCTATGGCGGAACGGGCGCGATCGTCGAACAGCGGCGGCTCCCGTTGGGCCGTCACCGGTCGGTCACAGTGGGCAGCGGCTCCACAGGCACGGGTTTGACGAGAGGATGCGTGCAAAGCGGCTGAGTGGCCGAGCCAGCGCCCATTGGCAGCGAGGTTGTCCGGTGGTCTTCTATGAGCTTGAGGAGCGTCACGATCGCCTCTGGCCCCCATCCGAACCTTAGGTGCTCGCGACTCCGAACCTGCCCTGGGCTTGCCGCGACGGCTCACGCTGGCGCGATGATCCGCGAGGTCTCGTGTTCACAGCGACGATCGGCACACCGATGGACGGGATCGCCGTGACCCGGCGGTTCCAGGCGGTCCTCGCGTCAGCAGGTCTGCCACGCCAGCGCTTCCACGACCTCCGTCATGCTTGCGCGTCGCTGCTCCTCGCTCAGGGGGTGCCGGCCCGGGTCGTCATGGAGACGCTCGGCCACAGCCAGATCAGCCTCACCCTCAACACATACAGCCATGTCACCCCGGCGCTCGGACGGGCGGCCGCGGAGCAGATCGACGTCGTCCTGCGACCGGGCGCTGGCGAGCTCGCGACCGGGTGAATTCCCGCAGGGGGTCAGCGCAGGGGTCAAATCAAACCCCGGCAGCGGGCAAGCGGCTGCCAGGGTGGACGATTCGATCGGGGATCGTGGAGCCGACACTCGGATTTGAACCGAGGACCTGCTGTTTACGAAGCCGAACAGAGACCGTCCACCAGCGTCCACAGTTTGTCATCATGGGAGCGTGAACCCGGTGTTCGCGAAGTCGAGGTTGCTGAACTCTTCCTGGGTCAGGTAGTGGTGGCCGTTGATCACCTGGTTGTAGGCCTGCCCAGTCTTGCCGAGCGTCATACCACGTCGTAGCGATCGTCCGGCCAGACCTGAGGCACCCGGGACGCATCACCGACGAGCAATGCTCGCGAGCGACGGGATCAGGCGGTGCTCCCATGCGACCAGGACGATCCCGTCGACCGCCTCAACTGCCTGCACCAGGGCTGCGAGATCCTTCTTCCGGAAACGCGCATCCACCGCCAGCCCGAGTCGCTCGCCGAGCGGGACGAGGGTCTCCCGCGGCCGCGCACTGCTGCTCTGGGGGCCGACCTGGGACGCGAACAGGTGGGTCGGCGTCGGAAGCCTCGGGCTGCGATCCTCCGAGGGATCGGCAACGAACGGGCCCACCAACGCCCCCGCGCGCTGCCAGCCGCGAGGCGTGAGCGATTCTGGGTCGAGGATGCCATCGACCGTCACCCCATGGGGTGGGCCATCGCTGAGTGGCTTCTCGGCGTGCCGAACCAACATCACCACCGACGGCATGAGTCACCTCCCCGGTTCCGGCGTGGCGCCGCCATCCTCAGGGTCTGCCCCCAGTGAGACCCGCGAGCGCCGCTTGGAGCTGGTCCGTGGTGGCCTGCACCTGCTCGTGCTCGGGAAGCGTTCCGCTGGGCGTGAGCGTGTTGACCACGTCGGGCAGGACCGCCGCGACGCCCTGGCTCACCTGCTCCGGGGGTACGCCGGATGCCGCAGCCAGCTGGGCCAGCTGCTCGGGGCTGAGCACCCGCTCCACCTGGGCGGCCGTGATTGGCTGGTTGGCGCCCGTTCCCACCCACGACCCGGCGACATCGCCCATGCCGTTCGCGTGCATGGTCGCGACGAGCCGATGCATGCCCGACTGATTGGAGTCACCGGACTTCCCGCCGAGCATCGCGAGGAGCGCCGGCAGAATCGCCCCCAGGCCGCCCCCGAGCATGCTGCCCATGGCGCCACCGATGGCGTTGCCGACCCCTGCTCCGGCGCCGGCTCCAAGGACGGACCCGAGACCGCCGCCACCCAGCAGGCCGCCGAGCAGATCACCGATACCGCCCTGGCCTGGCTGTGCCTGATCCGGCTGGCCTTGCCCGCCGCCCGTGAGGCCCTTGATGAGCTCGTCCATGGCGAACGTTCCTTCCATTCCGTGCTATGCCGAAGTCGTGGGCTACCGTCCGGCCAAGATGCGTAGCTTGTCGGTCAGACATTGCCACGAGTCGTGCATTTCGGCCGCCTACACCCGGGCAGTCGTCGCCACCCAAGCCGCGATCTCGGCTCGGCGAGCGGCCCCGAGCTTCGCCAGGATGTGTTCGACGTGGGCGCTTACCGTCTTCGGCGACACGAAGAGCTCGTCGGCAATCTGCGCGTTCGTCAGCCCTTCTGTGATCTTTCGGGCCACCTCGTACTCGCGCACCGTAAGCGGATGCCATGAGTCGAGCTCCGCTCCTCGGCCCTTCGAGAGGCGCGCTAGCGCATCGGCGCGTTCCAGCAGTGGCCGGCTCCCCAGCGCCTCCGCTGCGTCGCGGACCTCGCGAACCAGGGTCATGGCCTCGGCGTATCGATTGGCTCGAAGGTCGGCGGCAGCGAGATCGAGGCGCGCCCAGAGGCTCTCCCACCGTCGGCCTCGCTCGTCCCACTCGCGCACCGCCGACTCAAGTGACTCGCGAGCCGCCACGACGAAGCCTTGCGACAGCTTCACGAGCCCGGTTCCGTGGTGGATGGCCGGCGACGCGACCGCCGCGAGCGGACCGATCGCCCGAATCACCTGCTCGAGCCATCGAGCCGCGGCCTCCGGCTGGCCTGCCGTCTCGTACGCGCGGACGCCTGTGACGACGAACGGCGCGAGCAGGCCCCACTCGCCACCCTGCCGCGCCTCGGTCAGGGCCTCCTCGCACCGCGAGATCGCGGTGGCCGCATCGCCAGCCATCAGCGCGGTCTCCGCGAGACCCCACTGCGCCGGCAGGATCAGCTCGAGCGAGCCCGCCCGCCGGCCGACGGCAAGCGCGTCGGCGAGATAGCGCTCGGCGACAAGCCGGTCGCCGCGGCCGAGCGCCGTCCATCCGAGGACCCAGATCGCCATCGTCCGCGCCCGCACTGACCCGGGATCGCTCAGCGCCTGCCCGCCCTGCCGGGCCGCGTCATCCCACCGACCGTCCGCCCAGGATACGAGCGCCTGCGTCGAGGCGAGCACATGGCCGCAGTACGACTGCTCGACCTCCTCGGCATACCGGAGGCCATCGACGATGCGCAGGGCGGCGGTTCGGTAGTCCATCGACCGCGCGGCGTAGTACGCGATGTCGCAATACGTATTCACGGCCAACGTCTCCTGGCCGTCCTGCCGCGCCTCGTCCGCGCTTCGACCGAGTGATTCGAGCGCCCCATCGGCGCGCCCCTCCAGCAGATCGAGCACACGGAGGTAGGCCTCGGCGCTGCGGGCGTCTTCGACGAGGTTGTCCCTCGCGGCAAGCGCCCGACCCTCCTCGAAATACTCGCGCGCCCGGGTGAGGTTCAGGGCCTCGAGCTCGACGATCGCGAGGAGCTCCAGGGTCTCGACATGACGCACGCGCCGCCCCGCGCTGTCGGGCAGTCGCTCGGCCTCGAGGACCGCGCGGCGGGCGCCATCTCGGCGATCGACGAGGGGTTCGCCCTCGCGCCTCGCGACGATCCCGAGGTACAGCAGCGCCTCGACGGCAAGCGCCGCGTCGCCGGCGCGGAGGGCGGTCTCACGTGCTCGACGCGCAGCGTCGTAGAAGATGTCGTTCCGGTCAAGCGCCGCCGCAGCCCCGGCGTAGGCGATCCAGACACGCGCCTGCTCCGTGTCTGGCAGCGTCGGCGGCAGGTTCTCGACTGCGCGCCGGTAGAGGTCGAACGCCTCGCGCATCGAGTGGACCTTCGCCGC
Source organism: Chloroflexota bacterium (assembly GCA_041691435.1). Classification (GTDB taxonomy): domain Bacteria; phylum Chloroflexota; class Limnocylindria; order Limnocylindrales; family CSP1-4; genus Palsa-1033. The sequence goes on along the minus strand of JBEPUS010000008.1, from coordinate 2,081 downwards.
CTCGTCGGCCGCCCCGAGCGCCACGCGGAAAGCTTCGGTGCGCATCCCGGCCCGCTCGTAGTGCGCCGATGCGTGAATGTCATTCGCGCCGATGAGCGTGGCGCCGAATTCCGCCGCGCGTGCGTGAAACCGGCGGAGATCGCGCGCGGCAACGCTGTCGTAAATGGCATCGCGCAGGAGCTGGTGCCGGAAGTCGTAGTAGCCGGCCCCCACTTGTTCGAACGGGAACAGGATTCCTGCGTTGACGAGCTCATCGAGGGGCTCGTCAAGGTCGGCGACCGGCCGATCGAGGATGCCCGCAAGGACAACGGGTGTGAAGCAGCGACCCATGACCGCGCCGGCGCCCACGACGGTGCGCCCATCGGCGCTCAGCCGTGCTGTGTGCCCGAGGACCGCGTCCTCGATGGTGTCCGGAACATGCGCCCCGAGGATCGACCGACCGTCGGCGGCGTGCCCCCGAACGGCGGCGAGGAGCTCCTCGATGTGCAGCGGGATGCCGTTCGTTCGCATGTGGACGGCGTCGATGACCTCGCGCGCGGCGGGTAGACCCCTTCCGAGCAGGAGGGTTGTGACGAGCCCCGTCTCGTCCCGGGTGAGTCGCTCGACCTGAACTTCCTCGGCGAGCCGCTGGGTGAGGAGGCGCGCGCGCCACTCGCGGTGGATCGAGCCCATCGGCAGCGCCTCGGGCCGATATACGCCGATGAGCATGAGCGGCAGCTCCCGGGAAGCACGGGCAAGCTCGGCGATGACCTCGAGGGTCATTTCGTCCGCCCACTGCAGGTCATCGAACGTGAGGACGGTCGGCCGGTCGATCGCGCCAGCGACGAGTTGGACGAGGTCGCGGACAAGGGTCCGCCTGGTCGAGTGCGAATCATCAAGCGGCAGTCCGCGATCGACGCTGAGCAGGCGCGGCCCCAGCGTCCCGAAGGCAGCCTCTGTCATGTCCCTGGCCAGATCCTGTACGGCGGCCAGCACGACGAGCTGATCCTGGGGGGCCACGGAGCCCCTCGCGATGCGGAACCCGGCGGCATCCGCCTTGCCGAGGACGGCACGCATCAGCCTGGTCTTGCCCACGCCCGCCTCGCCCGCGATCAGCAGCAAGAGCCCGCGGCCCCCGAGGGCCTCGGAGACCCGCCGATCGGCGAGGGCAAGGATGTCGTCGCGCCCAACGAGCAGCGGCGAGACCAGTGCTCCGACGTCCGTCATGACGGGCAGTGTACGAAGGAAGGCGAGCGTGACATCGGTCGTTCGACCAATACGCCCTGGTGACTCTCACGGCGGGCTCCAGCGTCCCAGCCGAGCCTGATCGACCGGTGCCGGGCGTCGCACGCCGGGCCGATTTTTTCGGTCGGTCCGACGACGGCGCCTTGGTCGTTCGACCGATGGCATCGCGATTCGAGACGTCCAGCCTTCGTTCTCGTCAAGCCGACCGAGAGGAAGGAAATCCCATGGCGGAACGCACGAACACTCGCCTGCTCCATTTCCTGCTCTCATGGTCGGGTCACCAACGATCCGAGGCCGAACGAGGTCAGGGACATGAATGACTACGTCAGCGGACGTTTCGCGCAGGAGCGCCACGCCGAGTTCCAGCGAGACGCCGACCGGGACGCGCTCGTTGCGCTCGCGAAGCGCGAACGGCGATTCGAAGGTGTCCCTGTCCGTTCGTGGCTGCGATGGAGCCTGACTGCGCTCCTGGACATCGTTCGACTGACCCCTCGGGTCTGACGCGATGTCGAGTCACGCTCAGCGGTTCTCGGTTGAACGGCGTTCCGCCCGGATCGCCACAAAGGAGGCATCGAAAATGGACCTAGCGAACAAGCGGACGATGAGCGGGACCTCGAGCGCCACGTCCCCAACCATCAGCCAGATCAGCGGTCTGGTCGTGGTCGTTGCAATTCTGGCCGCCGCAGCGGCATGGGTGGTCGCGAACGACCATCGGTCGTCCACGGCGAGTACGGCCGGAGCGGCGATCAGCTCGGTCTCCGACCCGGCCAACGTCGCCTTCCGGAGCGGCGAGCGCGAGGCCACGGCCGGAGCGGCGATCAGCTCGGTCTCCGACCCGGCCAACGTCGCCTTCCGGA